>CADBRO010000175.1 GCA_902797075.1 uncultured Lachnospiraceae bacterium | reverse complement strand
TAACATGCGGCGACGAAAGCAGCCGCAAGAATGCCGGGAAGCATCCAGGGAAGACGGCCGCAGGCCGCTCTGAGAATCATGGAAAACCCCGCACCCGCTGTACCGGAAATCGCGCCTGCCGCTGAAGCCGCACCCGCCGCACCTGAAGCCGCGCTGGAAGCAGCCGCTGAAGCTGTACCGGCACCCGCCCCGAATACATCGGGAAATGCCCCGGCAAGGAGCGACGCCGCGAACACGAGCAGAAGACCGAACACGGCCAGCACGCAGAAAACCGAGGCGGCTTTTGCAAGAGATGTCAGGGGAACCGGCAGCCCTTTCCTGCGGAGTACTTTCTGCGTCGCCTTTTCGCTTTTTGTGTAGAAGAGGTCAAAGCCGGCGCCGAAAAGAAGCAGGATCAGCAGGATGGCGCTGATCATATAGAAGCCGGGAAGAGAGATGCCGCCGAAGGCGTCGGAGACATTTTCAGTGCGCCAGATACTGCCGCGGGCCAGCGCCGCAGCGACGTAAGCGCCAAAAATCTTATCCTCGAGGGCTGAAAGTTTATCTGAAAGCGGATAGGTTTCGCTCAAATAGTCAACGGAATAGATGGCGGTTTCAACCGTCTGAATCAGAGTGACGCCCGAATTAACGAGGGCGCGGAAGAGACCGGACAGAAGGCCGCCGTTCTTTGAGGAAAGGCGCACGAGAACCGGAGTGTTGGTTCCGTTGTTGATATTTTCGTAGACGTCGTCCGGGAGATAGACCGCCGCCTGGACGGAGCCGTCTTTCAGACTGTCTGCGGCCTTTTTGGGACTCATATAGGAAAAATGGCTCACGCTCTTCACGGATTCCATATTTTCGACAACCCCGATCATCATCATCGTTTTGAGATCGAGGCGGCCTTCCTTGTCGATGGTGTCGTCACTGCCGTCGGACCCCGTGACGATCGCGACTTCAGCTTTGGGAAGGGCGGAATCCTTTCCCATGACAAATGAAACGGCAAACGCAGCGGCGGCCACAGCCGCCGCCGTGATAAAAATGCTCAATAGGAAAAAGGGAATGAGTTTCATTCCCTTTTTCATCTCAAGTCTCAGATAGATTAGTATATGCTTCATGCTTTGATTAAAGATTGCGCTGCAAGTGAATGCTTACGCTTTGAGAAAAACTGAACTCCGGGTAAAGCTAACGCCTTGAGTAAAACTGAACTCCGGGTTAAAGCTTACGCTGCGAGCTGCGGGAAAGCGCTTGCAAGGCTGGTGCCGAGAGACTCAAGGTCTTCCTCTGTCATCTGTGTAAGCTCAAGCGTCTCGCCTTCCGGCTTCACGACTTCGCCGCCTTCAAAGGTGCGGATGGAAATGTTGAGGCCCATGAAGTTCGCTGTTACAACAACTGCGTCTCCGTCGACGGTGAACTGTCCTGTAATGTCAGACGGCAGATACGGTGTGGAAATGCTGTACTCGCCGGTCTCGATGTTAACCGTGCAGGTCGCTACGTTCATGGTGCCCTTATCGCCTGCATAGACGTTGGCCGTCACTGTGCTGCCGTTGATTTCTGCGATCACGCAGCCGACAACTTCGCCGTCCGCCACAAGGTATGTATCTGTGTACGGAATTTCAGCGCCGCGGAACTGGAGGGAAAGAACGGATCCTTCCGCTTCGAGATCGATTTCAACCGGTGTGCCGGCATCCGTGTAAACCGATGCTGTCATCTCCGGGAAGCTCTCGACCGCCTGCTGCAGCTGGCCTACAACATCGGTGGTGCTGCTGCCGTAAGTTGCGCTGTCTGCCAGACTCGCGATCATGTTGATGTACTCTTCCATGGTCTGTCCGTTCGGAAGCGAGACTGCAAGGAAATCATTCAGGAATCCGGCGACTGCATCCTTCGTGATGAGAGCCTTCATGCCTTCGCACATCTTTGTTTCGCCGCCGACGATGCATTCTTTTGCATCAGCCTGGCCGAACATCAGTTTGCCCGCTGCGTTCTGGAAGCAGGCGATAAGATCTTCGCCCATCTTCTGAGCCGCTTCGAGATTGCCGGAATTTGCAATCAGTTCCAGATATTTGTTGATTGCGCCGAGTGTCTCGACACCGACTGCCTGTCCGAGCAGCGTGCTCGCCGGATCAGCCTTATAATCATAAGTCAGAATTTTCGGAAGTCCCGGGATCTGAACCATGATCTGGTCCTGGTCGAAATATCCGCCGAAGTTTACGCTGATGCCGGAAGCGGATACATATCCGGATACGGAGTGCTGGTTAGCTGCCGCATCGGAGACTGTCGTGATCTTGGCGTCAATGCTCATATCTCCGACAGATTCTGCCTGGATGTTTCCGGAGACGGTAACTTCCGCTGTCACCGTCGGCATGGATGCAGTTGAAAGATCTCCTTCCTCAAGCGCTGTGAGGCTGTCAAGAAGACCGGATACTTCGTCGCTTGCAAATGCAGCAGTTCCGAAGGAAAGTGTGAGCGCTGCTGTCATGAAAGCGGCACAGGCAGTTTTAATCCATTTTTTACGCATTTGTTGTCCTCCTTATTAAATATATGCTGTTTTTATCTGTTCAGCCGCGGACTCCGGACTTTCCGTCCGCGCGGTTCCGCCGCTGATAAGATACAAAGTGCTGCAGAAAGCCATTTCCTCAAGGTCGTGAGTCGCCATAATGACGATTCCGCCGAGGTTTCTGTACACTTTCAGATTATCATAAATCCTTGATTTATGATAGAGGTCAAGTGCGGAAGTTGGCTCGTCCATGACCAGCACGGGCGGGTTTTCCGCCAGGGCGGAGGCGATCGCCAGCCGCCGCTGCATTCCTCCCGAAAGAGAGGAAACCTTCGTGTGAAGCAGGTCCGGAATTTCGAGATTCTGCAGAACCGGCTCATTGCCGCTGTAGTTCCGTCCCGTCAGGAGACGGAGATTGTCGAGCGCCGTGAGTTCGCCGATCAGAGGGCTCACCTGGGGCACATAGCCGATCAGCCTCCCGAAGGCCCGGCGGTTCGCGAGAAGATCCTGCCCGAAGCAGGTGATGCTGCCGCCTTCCGGTTTCACGGTGCCTGCAAGTATTGATAAAAATGTGCTTTTCCCGCAGCCGTTCCTTCCCGCGATGCCGATGCAGTCTCCTTTGGACGCCTCGATGCTGCAGTCCGTGAGGATGCTCTTTCTGCCGTAGCGGTGGGAAATGCGGCTTGCAATAAAGTCCGGCATTTTATCTGACATAATCCGTTCTTTCTGTTTGTTTCGTATAACGATCCTACAGTGCGTATTATAAAATACGATTGTTGCAATTTTGTGATTTCCGTACGACATCCTACGCACATTTTCGCGCGGATCGGATTACCGGTGCCGGACGGAAATTTTAAGCATTATCTCATATTCGTGACGGGACTGCAAATTTATGATAAAAAAGCGCAATCATCGCGCGGAAAAAAGCAATTATTTTGGTAATCATACGCCCCGCCGGACGATTGAGAGATCGCTGATAATGTGTTAAGATGTGCCAGAAGAGATCACCGCACACAAGAGGAGACAAGAATGGCAAAAATCGGCTTTGATAATGAGAAATATCTCAAGACCCAGTCTGCCCATATCCGCGAGCGCATCAGCAAGTTCGGGGGCAAGCTTTACCTTGAATTCGGAGGCAAGCTTTTCGATGACTTCCACGCATCGAGAGTTCTTCCGGGATTTCATCCCGACTCCAAGATCAGAATGCTGAAGGAGCTTCGCGACCAGTGTGAGATCGTGATCGTCATAAACTCCGCCGATATTGAAAAGAACAAGGTCCGCGGCGACCTTGGCATCACCTACGACATGGACCTTCTCCGCCTTGTCGATGCATTTACGGGAGAGGGACTGACCGTGAGCTCCGTGGTGCTTACGAGATTCGCCGAGCAGCCGGCGGCCATCGCGTACGAGAAAAAGCTGAAGGCTCTGGGCTTACGCGTATACCGGCACTACCCGATTACGGGCTATCCGGCTGACATTCCGCTCATCGTAAGCGACGAGGGCTACGGCAGAAATGACTATATTGAGACCTCTCACCCGCTTGTCGTCGTGACAGCGCCGGGTCCTGGCAGCGGGAAAATGGCGACCTGCCTTTCCCAGCTCTACCACGAGCACAAGAGAGGCGTAAATGCGGGATACGCGAAGTTCGAGACATTTCCGATCTGGAATCTGCCGCTCAATCATCCGGTCAACCTGGCCTATGAGGCGGCTACCGCGGATCTCGACGACGTCAACATGATCGACCCGTTCCATCTCGAGGCCTACGGGGAAACCGTCGTCAACTATAACCGCGACGTGGAAGTGTTCCCGGTCTTAAACGCGATGTTTGAGAAAATCTCCGGCTCCTCGCCCTACAAGTCGCCCACCGACATGGGCGTCAACATGGCGGGCAACTGCATTTTTGACGACGAAGCGGTAAGGAAAGCCGCGAACCAGGAAATCATCCGCCGTTACTATCAGGCGGAATGCGAAAAGAGAAAAGGAAATGCCGGCGACGGACCGATCAGAAAGATCGATCTCCTTATGAAAAAGGCGGGCATATCCACTGCGGACCGTCCGGTGGTGGCAGCGGCGAACATCCGCGCGGAACAGACGGGAAATCCCGCAGCGGCGATGGAAATGCCGGACGGCACCATTATCACCGGAAAGACCTCCGTGCTTCTCGGCGCAAGCTCCGCCCTGCTTCTTAACGCGCTCAAGATCCTCGCCGGACTGGATGATTCCGTAAAACTGATTCCGCCGTCATTTATTGAGCCGATCATGGATCTGAAGACAAATACACTCGGCGATCACAGTTCACTTCTTCACCTCAATGAGCTTCTCATCGCGCTTTCCGTAGCTGCGGTTACCGATGAGAACGCGAAGAAAGCGCTTGATCAGGTTTCAGGACTCAAGGGACTGGAGGTCCATTCCTCGGTCATTCTTTCCCAGATCGACGAGGGCGTCTTCAAGACCCTCGGAATCAATCTGACCTGCGAGCCCCATTACGAGAGCAAGAAGCTGTATCATAGTTAAGGAATCGCGCACGCTTTTTAATTCCAGAGAGGACAGCGCCTGAAAAATACAACATTTTAACTGGTATGCGGAACAATTTCGCATTGTGAAAATGCATGAGCTCTGGTATCGTCAAATCATAACCCTGGAGGTATGGATCGATGGAAGAGAAAACGATTGTTGAGAAGCTGACTGCAGACTTTGAACGGATCTTCGGAACGGAAGCTGAGGGAGTATTTTTCGCCCCCGGCCGCGTGAACCTGATCGGTGAACACACCGACTATAACGGAGGCCACGTATTTCCCTGCGCACTGACGATCGGCACCTATGCCGCCGCGAAGAAGCGCAGTGACAGGATCATCCGCTTCGCGTCATTAAACATCCGCGGCGGACAGATCACGGAGATTTCCCTTGACGATCCCACGCTTGCGCTTGACGGATCCGATCCGGGACCGGGCCGCGGCGCCGACGACTGGACCAATTATCCGAAGGGCGTGATCTGGGCGTTCGCAAAAAGCGGACATAAGATACCGTGCGGCTTTGACATTCTTTATTACGGAACGATTCCGGCTGGCTCCGGTCTTTCCTCATCGGCATCACTTGAAGTGCTGACGGGACTTGTGCTCCGTGAGCTCTTTAACCTTGACGGCGTGCGCCAGGTTGATCTCGCGATCAACGGACAGAAAGCCGAAAATGTCTACGTCGGCATGAACTGCGGCATCATGGACCAGTTCGCCTCGGCGATGGGCAAGGCGGGACACGCGATCTTCCTTGACACCAATACGCTCGAGTATAAATATGCACCGCTCGATCTCAAGGGAATGAAGATCGTAATCACGAACAGCTGCGTCAAGCATAAGCTCGTGGATTCCGGGTACAATACAAGGCGCGAAGAGTGCGAGACCGCGCTCGATACCCTTAAAGGAGTGGTCGGCGGACTCGGATCCCTCGGTGAGCTGACGCCGGAGAAGTTCGACGGAATCGCAGACGTCCTTTCTGAAACAATTGCGAAGCGCGCGAAGCACGCTGTATATGAAAACGCGAGAACAATCGACGCGCTGAAAGCCCTCGGACAGGATGCCGTCGAGCATTTCGGAAACCTTATGAACGAGTCCCATACATCCTTGAGAGACGACTTCGAGGTGTCCTGCCCTGAGATCGATTTCCTCGTCGACATGGCATGGAAGATTCCGGGCGTTCTCGGAAGCCGCATCACCGGAGGCGGATTCGGCGGATGCACGGTCAGCATCGTGAAGGACGAGGCGATTGCCACATTCAAGGAAACACTCACGAAAGCGTACAAGGAAAAATTCAGCCTGACGCCGGAATTCTATGTCATTGACGCAGGCGAAGGCGCTCACAGGATCTGCTGATAATTCTGCGCGTGGGAAAAACGCGCGCCATAAAGACGGAGGAAACTATGAGAGTACTGGTTACGGGCGGCACCGGATTTATCGGAAGCCACACGGTGGTTGAGCTTTTAAATGCCGGCTATGAAGTCGTCATCGCCGACAATCTTTATAATTCCAAGGCGCTTGTCGTCGACAGGATCGAGACGATTACAGGAAAGCGTCCGAAATTCTATGAACTGGATATTCTTGACCGCGAAGGACTTGACGCTCTTTTCGAGGCGGAGAAGATCGACGCGGTGATCCATTTTGCCGGATATAAGGCGGTCGGCGAATCCACGAGAATGCCGATCGAATACTATCACAACAACATCGGCTCCACGCTCGTCCTCTGCGACGTGATGCGGAAGCACGGCTGCAAGAAGATCGTGTTCTCCAGCTCTGCGACGGTTTACGGCGATCCGGCCTTCGTGCCGATCACTGAGGTCTGCCCGCTCGGCGAGACGACGAATCCCTACGGCACTACGAAGGCCATGCAGGAGAGAATCCTCACGGATATCTGGAAGAGCGACAATGAATGGCGCGTGATGCTGCTCCGTTACTTCAATCCGATCGGCGCGCATGAGAGCGGCCTCATCGGAGAGGATCCGAAGGGCATCCCGAACAACCTGCTGCCGTATGTGGCCAAGGTTGCCGGCGGAAAACTCGAGATGGTCCATGTCTTCGGAAATGACTACGACACGCCGGACGGAACGGGCGTCCGCGATTATATCCATGTCGTCGACCTCGCGAAGGGACACGTAAAGGCCATCGAGGGAATGGAATTCCTCGAAGGCGTCCAGGTATTCAACCTCGGAACCGGAATCGGCTACAGCGTTCTCGACATCATCAAGGCGTTTGACAAGGCCTGCGGAAAAGAGCTTCCGTACGTCATCGATCCGAGGCGTCCGGGAGACATCGCGACCTGCTATTCCGATCCGAGCAAGGCGGAAGCGGTTCTTGGCTGGAGAGCGGAAAAGAACCTCGAGGATATGTGCCGCGACGCGTGGAACTGGCAGACGAAGAATCCTGACGGATACGTGGAATAAAGCGGCAGGCGGCTGTCTTACGCGGAAGCATCAGATTTGCGAAAAAGCCGCATCTCCGGCACGGTTCGTGAGCAGACAGTGAATGACCGCATCGCCGGGAGCGGGAGAAGCACCGGACATAACATTACGGAAAGGATTAGATTAAACATCATTTATGGGTGTAATGAACGATTATATTAAGGCCAGAAAAGCCGGCCTCAGGGAAGTTCAGCGGGATATCTCCAGGGGGAGATATCCCTATCTTACTTCTCTGGAGGATTTTGTATCAATTGCGGATACCGCGGGAGAGTATCCGGTGGGCCTCGTGGAAATCCCCATTTCCATGATTGCGGGAACGAAGACGAAGGGGCGGCAGAACGCATTTTCACGCGGTTTCCTGCCGGTGCTCGAGGAAGCGTCCGAATTTGCCGCAAAATGGCAGAAGCTCGTGGAAATTCAGGAGACCGAGGGAATCCGCGACGCGGTCAAGGTCTATGAATACATGCAGAAATTCTACGTCGAGGAGGGCAACAAGCGGGTATCGGTCACGAAATATATGAACATGCCGATGATCCTCGCGGACGTCACCCGCATCCTGCCAAGGAAAACCGACGATAAATACAATAAGATTTATTACGAGTTCACACGGTTTTACAATGTCGCCCCGATCTATGATATCTCATTTTCGGAAGAAGGCGGCTTCGAAAAGCTGGCGGAAATTGCGGGCCAGACTCTCGATCAGCCGTGGCCGGAGGATACGCTGCAGACGGTCAGATCCGCCTATCAGTATTTCTCGGAAATTTTCGCGGCGAAGGGAGGAGAGGATCTTTCGGTCACGACCGGTGACGCGTTCCTTATCTACCTGTCGATTTTCAGCCTCGATAGTCTGTTAAATGAGAATAAAACAGAGCTTGAGAGAAGAATCAACAGCATCTGGAATGAAATCCTGACGAAGAACCGCGACGATAATATCGAAGTCGTAGAAGATCCGGATATGATCACAAAGGCGGGCTCTCCGAAGAGCGCCGCGGGAACGGTGATTTCCGCCCTCATACGGAAGAACTATACGGAGGAGCATCCGCTGAGGGCTGCGTTTATTTATGACAGAACCGCGGAGGAGTCCTCCTGGATCTACGGGCATGAGCTCGGAAGAAATGCGGTGGATCAGCGTTTCGGCGGCGTCGTCGAAACCATTAAATTTGAGGGCTGCGCCGGAGAAGAGGAATTCCGGAAGGCTGTCCGGGCGGCAGTGGCGGACGATGATGATCTTGTGTTCACCGTATCGCCCGCGCAGATGGCGGCGACGCTCCGGGCGGCGATCGAGTATCCGAAGGTCAAGTTCATGAACTGCTCGGTCAATCTTTCGCACAACGCGGTGCGGACCTATTACGGGAGAATGTACGAGGCGAAATTCCTCATGGGCGCGCTTGCGGCTTCGGTGGCGGAAAACCACCGGATCGGCTACCGTGCGGATTATCCGATTTACGGAACCTTCGCGAACATCAACGCTTTCGCGATCGGCGCGGCGATGATTGATCCGAAGGCGGAGATCGAGCTTATATGGTCGACGAAGAAGGATACGGACTGGCGCGCGGAAATGCGGGAAATGGGCGTCAGCGTCTATTCGGGTCCCGACCTCATAAGACCGCAGGAAGCGTCGCGTGAGTACGGCATTTACAAGCGGGATGAGGCCGGCAATGTCCTCAATCTGGCGGCTCCGATGTGGGACTGGGGCCGGTACTACGAGCTGATCATCCGGACAATTCTGGACGACACATGGAACGCGAAGGACATCGCGCGCCCGGACCAGGCCCTCAACTACTGGTGGGGAATGCAGTCGGGCGTCATCGACGTCATCATGAGCGAGCACATTTCCTATTATTCAAAGAAACTGGTCGGCGCGCTTAGACACGGCCTTATCACGGATACACTGAATCCGTTTGACGGCGAGCTGAGGAGCCAGGACGGACTCATCAAACCGGCGGGAAGCCCGAGGCTTTCCAACCTCGAAATTATAAAAATGGACTGGCTCAATGACAACGTGAACGGAACCATTCCGGAGATTGGAGAGCTGAACGACTCCGTAAAGGAGACCGTTCAGGTGGTCGGTGTCGTAAAGGACGCGCAGGCCGGCGGAACCCCGAAGGACGCGCAGGCCGGCAGTGTCCCGGGCGGAAAAGCGCAGGAACACAGCGCGGCAGCATCGGACGGAGTAAATGCCTGATGAAGATATTGACGGTTGCGGATGAAGAGAATAAATGGCTTTGGGATTACTACGACGCGGAGAAGGTGAAGGACATTGACCTCATCCTCTCCTGCGGCGATCTGGATCCGGACTATCTTCAGTTTCTGGTGACGATGACGAACTGCCCGCTTCTTTATGTCCGGGGCAACCACGACACAAAATACGACAAAAATCCGCCGCTTGGATGCATTAACATCGATGACCGGATTTATGATTACAAGGGACTCCGGATCCTGGGCCTCGGCGGCTCCATGCGCTACCACAGGGGACCGGATATGTACACCGAGGAGGAGATGCAAAAACGTATCCGCAGGCTGAAAAAGCGGATGACTCTCATGAACGGCTTCGATATTTTGCTTACCCACGCGCCGGCGAAGGGCTGGGGCGACATGGACGATCTGCCGCATCAGGGCTTCGAGTGCTTCAACGGCCTCATGGAGAAATGGCATCCGCTCTACATGCTGCACGGCCATGTGCATAAAAATTACGGCAGCGGTTTTGAGCGCGAGCGGCTTCACAGCAGCGGAACAAAGATCGTCAACGCCTACAGCGCGCACATCCTCGAGATCGGCGAGGACGAGCATCCCGCGAAGGGAAAGACCGGATCGGCACTCTACGACCTCTATATCGCCATGACCGGCCAGGCGTGAAAACGTC
>CADBRO010000174.1 GCA_902797075.1 uncultured Lachnospiraceae bacterium | reverse complement strand
GTAGTTGTACCCGTCTGTTTCCGGCGTTACAGGCGTCACGATGAACTCAACGCCCTTCGGAAGAACTGACGGATCATCGAGATGCGCCCTCACCGTAAGTCCGTCGGCGTAAGCGGTAAAATCCGTTTCCTCGTTTGCCGGATTTTCCTCGATTTCTTCGATCTCTTCCACAACCGACATGACGCTTTCGGTTTCGAAGATATCATCTACCGGATCAACGACTTCCTCGACGGAAGATACCCAGCTGTCGATCACCGCCATGTCTTCGACTTCGGATGCGGTGCTCCAGGTTTCCTCCATCTCCTCGACTTCGGATTCCGTGCTCCAGGTTTCCTCCATCTCTTCGGCTTCGGATTCCGTGCTCCAGGTTTCCTCCATCTCCTCGACTTCAGATTCCGTTCCGTCTGTCTCTTCTATAGTCTCAGCTTTGGATTCTATTCCGTCGCTTTCTTCTGTCTCTTCGCTTTCGTATTCCTCACTGAAGTTCTCTTCGTCTTCGTATATCTCACTGAAGCTTTCCTCCATCTCCTCAACTTCAGATTCCGTGCTCCAGGTCTCCTCCACCTCTTCGACTTCGGATGCCGTACCCGAGCTCTCTACCTCCTCTTCCGGCAGCGCATCCGCGGATTCCGTGTCGTAATACTCCGTCTCATCCTCTTCCGGAATCCACTCTCCGGATTCGTCAGAATCTGTCTCCTCCGGTTCTTCCCGGTATTCCTGCTCCTCGTCGGCATAAATATCTTCTGCCTCAGGATCTGCCGTATAGAATTCGTCCGACTCATCTTCCTCCGGTATATAACCTTCGTCTTCATACCAGAACACCGGATCCTCCGCCGTATTTTCGAAATACGCGGCGTCGGAATCACAGGTGAGGTCCGCCGGATCCTCGAAGTAGATCTCGGTATCCGTGTTGTCCTCGAAGACAGCGGATCCCGCATCTTCATCGAAGAAGAGGATGTCGTCCTGATCCGATACTATCCCGTCCGCCGCAGTTTCTTCATACTGCATGGCGTCGGGAAGTTCTCCGTAAAATGCGGGCAGGCCGCCGTCCATCAACTCATCCGGCACTTCATATACGGAAGATGAAGGGAAAACAGCTATGCAATTTGAAATGATAAGGGCAGCCGCAGCTCCCGCCGCGATCAGCCTTCTGATCAATCTTTGCTTCATCTGTTAAGCCTCATTCCGAAAACGTCTTAACGATTGTCCTTTTTCTTAAAGATTTTCTGTAACTGTAGTTTAAAAACTTGCGGTCACACCGCAGTCACATGCGTTAGTTTATTTGTTCATTCATTTAAAATTGTCGAAATGCCGAGTCTGAAGCCCATGAATTTCCATTTTTCCATCAAAATAACGAAGCATTCTTGCGCTATTATCAAAATATTGCTGATACTTTTGATTCGTTTTCGCAAATATTGCGATTTTTATTTAAGTAAAGCTTCGCAAGATATGCTCCTGCACAAATATGGGAGAATTCAGTTCATTCTTCTGATATAATGGTGTGACCGGATTAACCGGTAGACTTCATAACCGGCAGGAGAATTTTATGATCGGTATTCTGACTTTTATTGGAACCCAGAGCCACGGTGCCTGCCTGCAGGCCTATGCCCTGAAAGAGACGGTTTCTTCTCTCGGCACCGATGCCGAGATCATCAATTACATCAGTCCCGAAATGAAACGGGTCAGAGACTCACGTCTCCCCCGCCCAGGCTCCGGCATCAAAAAATTTCTCAGCGATGTAAAGCGCTATCCTTTTGTTAAGAAGCGCTACAAAGAGTTTTCCGCTTTTGAGCGTAACTATCTGGGAATTTCTGATTATAAAACCACGCTTGACTGCTCAGGCTTCGACCGGATCATCGTAGGGAGCGACCAGGTATGGAATCTGGAACTGACCGGTTACGATCTGAACTATTTTCTGAAAGGCTGCTCGTCATCAGATATGAAGGCGTCCTATGCGGCAAGCATGGGCGTCTCCGCTTTTCCCGAAGCATATGAGGAGAAATGCATTCAGCTGATCAACGAATTCCGTTTTATCGGAGTCAGGGAAAAACAGCTTGGCGAATACCTTAAGCGGAAAATGCCTTCGAAAGAAATACGCACCGTCCTCGATCCGACGCTGCTTCCGGAAAAAGAATTCTGGAACCGGCTTTTGGGAGATGCCCCGCTCCTTAAAGGAGACTACATTCTGGTTCACTATCCGTATGATTCCGAAGAGAACCGGAAGCTGATCCGAAAAGCCGCGGACGAGCTGAAGGCCAGGATCGTTCTCATCACCAACCAGGTCAAAAAGCGTCCCGGCTGGGATTGTCTCTACGCAGTAAGTCCTTTAGAATATCTGAACTATATTAAATACGCGAAGGCAGTCATAACCGGATCGTTTCACACGCTTTCTTTTTCGCTTGTCTTCGAAAAGGATTTTTACTGCACAGAGTCGGCAATTCCCGAGCGGAATTCGAGGCTTTCAAATCTCCTCGAGACTGCAGGATGTGAAGATATGCTGCTTCGGAATTATCCACGTTCTGTCCCGCACGGGACTGTAAAAGAGAGGCTTGAAAAAAGCCGCCGCGATTCGCTTGAATATCTTAAAAACGTCTGCTTTCTGTAATAACATCTGTCTTCAAGGAAAATAATTCATGAGCCGAGAAGGAAAACTGGCAAAAAACACTATCATACTTTCGATCGGAACATTTTTCCCGAAACTAGCATCATTTATCACTCTGCCGGTTCTCACGGGTTATCTGACGAAAGAAGAATTCGGAACCTATGACCTGGTAACAATCCTCGTTTCTCTCATACTGCCGGCAGCGACGCTGCAGATACAGACCGCGGCTTTCCGCTACCTGATCGATATCCACGATGATGAAACCGGCTGCAAATCGATTATCACAAATATCTTTGCTTTTATCGTCCCGGTTTCAGCCATTTCACTTCTGATTCTCTATTTTCTGCTTCCCGGCGGGGCGGGATTACGAATACTGATCTGTCTGTATTTTCTGGCTGACATTCTTGTAAACGGCGCCAGACAGGCGGCAAGAGGGCTGTCAAAGAACCTGGATTTCTCAGTGAGCGCGATCGTGAGTTCCTGCGGGAAAATGGCTTTCGCACTTCTTTTTGTCATGTATATGCGAAAGGGCCTTGCGGGAGCTGTCGCCGCACTGTTTCTCTCTACCCTGATTTCACTCGTCGTGATCGTGATCAGTGCAAAGCTGTATCGCTATATTGATCTTTCGCTTGTTTCCGCTGCTGAGATCAAAAGGCTCCTCGCCTATTCATGGCCGATGGTGCCAAATTCCATGTCCATGTGGGTCATGCGGGTATCGGATCGCTTCGTGGTCACGATGTTTATGGGGCTTTCCGCAAATGCGGTCTACTCCGTTGCGAATAAAATACCGGCGCTTCTCACACTCGCTCAGAGCACGTTTACGATGGCCTGGCAGGAAAATGCCTCCATCGTATCAAAAGATGAGGACGCCGGAGCTTATTACAGCTCCATGTTCCGCGTCATGTATGACCTGACCGCCGGACTGCTCGGTCTCCTGATCTGCGCGACGCCGCTTCTTTTCACCATTTTCATCCGCGGTGACTACGGTGAAGCATATTTCCAGATGCCGCTCCTCTTCCTCGGCATGTTTTTCTACAGTCAGAGTTCGTTTCTCGGAGGAATCTACGTCGCCTATAAAAGCATAAAAAGCGTCGGTCTCACATCCGTCGCCGCTGCGGTCTGCAATCTGGTCACAGATCTGGCTGCCATCCGCTATATCGGACTCTACGCCGCATCCGGATCGACTCTGATTAGCTATCTCCTGCTCTTTATCTTCCGTGCGGTCGACGTTCGAAAGCTTGTAAAGATCCGTTACGACATACGGCACATGCTGATCGTCATCTGCATCCTGACGGTTGAATCCGTTCTGTGTTTCATGCAGAAGCCTGTCCTTAATATCATCAATATCATTTTCGGCGTTGTGGTATTCTTTGCATTGAATAAAGCATTCGTAAAAACTGTGTGGAAAAAATCGAAGCAGAAGCTCGGCAGTTTTCTTAAGAAAAGAGGTAAGGCATGACCGGTCAGATAAATCATCCTGATAATCCGGAACCAGTTGAAATCACCAGTGATGCGGGCAAAAAAAGCCTTCCGGAGCTCTGCAGCCCGAAATCCCGCTGCTGCGGCTGCTCAGCCTGCTTCGCGGTATGTCCGGTCTCAGCCATAACCATGAAGGCTGACGATGAAGGTTTCCTCTACCCTGCTCCGGATGCCGGAAAATGCATCCGATGCGGCAGGTGCATCACGGTCTGTGCCTTTAAAGCGGATCAGGAAACATCCGCATTTTCAGCGGAACAGTGGAATCATCCTGTCTGCTATGCCGCCAGACACAAGGTACTTGAAACCCGCATGGCAAGCAGATCCGGCGGAGTTTTCACCGCTCTTTCCGACCGGATTCTCGCATCCGAAGGCGTAGTATACGGGTGCGTCCTGGACCGTGCTTTCCGCGCTGTCCATGTCCGTGCCGAAGACGCGGAAAAAAGAGATCTCATGCGGGGCTCAAAATACATCCAAAGCGACATGGAGGATGTGTTCCGCGCAGCAAAGGCGGATCTTGAAAACGGCCGGAAAATTCTGTTTTCGGGCACATCCTGCCAGATTGCCGGACTTCATAAATTTCTCGGCAGAGATTATCCGAATCTTCTCAGTGTCGATATCGTCTGTCACGGGGTTCCAAGTCCCCTTGTCTTCCTGGATTATCTGCACTGGCAGGAAAAAAAGAACACTTCAAAGGTCATATCCGCCGATTTCCGAAATAAAAAAGATTTTGGCTGGAAGCTTCATATTGAGTCTCTGTTTCTTGAAAACGGCAGACGGGTCGACAGCCGGGTTTTCACCAATCTGTTCTATGGTCATAACATTCTCCGGCCGGCATGCTATGAGTGCCCTTACAAGAAGACAGTTCATCCCGGAGACATTACCATCGCGGATTACTGGGGAATCGATACTGCCGCCCCGGGTTTCAACGACGATAAGGGCGTAAGTCTCGTTCTGATAAATAATGACAAAGGAATGAGCGCTTTTAAGGATGCGATGGACGCTCTTGACATCCGGGAAACCCGGATTGAGGACAGCATGCAGCCTGCGCTGTCAGCGCCATTTCCAAAGCCGAAGTCAAGAGAAGCTTTCTGGATGGACTATAAAACCCGGGATTTTGAACTGATTGCGAGAAAATACGGGGGATACGGTTTCCTCGCCGGGGTAAAACGCAAGGCAAAAAGGCTTCTGAAGAAGCTTCGGTGAAGAGGTGCGTCCCTCCGCTGCTTTATTTCTCCCTGCAGACGTTTTTCGTAACGAATTTGTAAATATTTTATTGTTCTTTATTTCAGTTAGAGCCGTTATAATATAAAGAACTATATATTGATGCATAACCTAGGGAGACATACCTGATAATGGGGAGAAAATTTACTAAGAAGGGGAAACGCCTGCTCGTTCGCAGACTTCTGCCGCTCGGGCTCGGGCTTATTGCTTGTGCCGGCTGTGCCTACGCGGTCAGCTCTGCCCAGTACAACGAAAGATTCCTTCCCGGAACGATTATTAACGGGGTTAATGTAAGCGAGCTGTCGCTTGAGGAAGCGGAACACAATATCCGCAGTGTGGAAGAAGATTACGATCTCACGATCCGTTTCCGTGACGGAAAAGAAGAAACTCTCGACAGTGAAGATGTGGATCTTGCTTATAAATGCGGCGATGAGCTTAAAAGCATCATGAACAGCCAGAACGGTTACTCCTGGCTTGCCAAGCAGCTCGGCGACGGAGATATCTACGCTCTCGACACTAAGATCAGTTACGGAAAGAAGGCGCTGGCGAAAGCGCTCAGCGAGCTTCCGGAACTTCAGCCGGGAAACTATGTTGAACCGGTCGACGCAAACCTCAATTATGAGAAGGACCTTGTCTTTTCGATGGTTCCCGAAATCGAGGGTACGGAGCTTCTTCCTGATGTTCTGGCCGAGAAGACGGGAGAGGCAATCCTTGCCGGAGAAGACGTTCTTGATCTCAGCGAGGATACGGAGGTTTACCTGCAGCCGGAGATAAGGGCGGACGATAAGGTCCTTGTTGACCGCATGAATGCTCTCAACTCACTTCTTTCCGCGGACATCACGGTGAAGATGAGCGACGGTACGGAACGGAAAATCGATAAGCAGGTTACGAAGGACTGGATCTCCGTCAAAAACGACCTCTATGTTGTCGACACGAAGAACGTCGAGACGCAGGCCGCCGCTCTGATTGCCGACGTCGCAAAAAACGACGATGACTACGGTTACTTCCGGGCATTTATGTCCACAAATTACGGGCTTCAGAAATTCAGCTCGGATAACCTTCACGGTCACACGCTCGACCAGAAGGCGATGGCCGACAAGCTTGCCTCGATGGCGCTTAAGGGCGAGACGGGCGTGATCGATCCGGTTTATTCCCAGTTCGAGGACAATAAGGATCCGCGTTTCGGCGGAACTTATGTGGAAGTCGATATCTACGCTCAGAAGGTTTACTATTACGAGAACTATCAGCTCGTTTATGACTGCAACTGCGTCACCGGTACCGAAGGATACCGGAGCACGCCTTCCGGCATCTTCAGTATCGAGGAGAAGCAGCGCGGACGGACGCTGAACGGCTACAGGGACGACGGCACACTGGCTTATTCAAGCTATGTCAGCTACTGGATGTGCTTCCTCCCCCATTACGGACTTCACGACGCCAGCTGGAGAGATTCCTTCGGCGGAAGCATCTATGAGTACGACGGCTCACACGGATGCGTCAATCTTCCGACGAGCGCAGCCGCGACACTCTATGATCTTCTGGATTACGGGACGCCCGTGATCATTCTGAGAGGAACTACAGAACAGGCATGATAAATGAAATACCCTCTTTCCCGAACCGGGAAGGAGGGTATTTTTTAATTCTCTGATTCGTAGATTTAAGTCGTTCAGGGCAGTTCTCCCTTGAGGCTGCCTTTCCTGATATTTTCCCGAAGAATCTCTTCCGTTACCTTGTACAGTGTCTCCGACCCCATCCTTGTCTGCTTCTGGCGTTCGTAAACCTGCCCGGCGTCCACTCCGTGCTCGATCCAGTCGCCGCCTCCGTTGCTGTTGTTTAAGAGCAGCGGCTGAAGATTATCCATGGCATGCGCGAACTTTGATTCCGCGCTCTCAAACCGCTCGAATTCATCGAACAGCAAGGAAAGCTCCTCTTTCTGGTCGTCCGGCAGCAGGGAGAAAATCTTCTCCCTGGCGGCCTCTTCCCTTGCTTTCTGGGTTTTCTTCGCCTCTTCATCGTAGGCGTAGGTGTCGCCGGCTTCGAT
>CADBRO010000173.1 GCA_902797075.1 uncultured Lachnospiraceae bacterium | reverse complement strand
GAGATCATGAATCCGGATCAGGTCATTGCCACCCTGAATGGCGGCACGGACAGCAAACTCTTCATGGAACTGACGATCACAAAAGGACGCGGTTATGTCGGAGCCGACAAAGGCAAGACCGAAGACATGCCGATCGGGGTCATCGCCGTTGATGCCATTTATACGCCGGTAGAGCGTGTGAACATGACGGTCGAGAATACCCGTGTCGGTCAGGTGACAGACTTTGACAAGCTTACGCTTGATGTGTTCACAGACGGGACACTGGAGCCGGATGAGGCAGTCAGTCTTGCAGCCAAAGTTCTGAGCGAGCATCTGAAGCTCTTCATCGATCTTTCCGAGAATGCGAAGACAGCGGAGGTCATGATTGAAAAAGAGGACAACGAGAAAGAGAAAGTTCTGGAGATGAATATCGATGAGCTGGAGCTTTCCGTTCGTTCTTACAACTGCCTGAAGAGAGCCGGAATCAATACCGTTGAGGAACTGTGCAACAAAACTTCCGAAGACATGATGAAGGTCCGGAATCTGGGCCGCAAATCTCTGGAAGAAGTGCTTGCCAAGCTCAACGAACTGGGACTGGCGCTGCGTCCGGGCGAGGAATAAACCGCAATTTCAGCAGGGAGGGTCAGTAAGACCAAAGATGCGTGACTTTCCCGCATGAATTTTATGGAAGCCAGGCGGAAGATCAGTAAGTCCGAAGGTGCGTGATGTTCCGTTCCACAAAAGAAAAAGGAGAAAAGAAATGGCAAAGTACAGAAAATTAGGCAGAACAGCCGATCAGCGTAAAGCGCTGCTGCGCAACCAGGTAACCAATCTGCTGTATCACGGCAAGATCCGCACAACCGAGACCAAGGCCAAAGAAGTCCGCAAGATCGCGGAAGGCCTGATCGCTCTTGCAGTGCGCGAGAAAGACAACTTTGAAACCGTCACCGTCACAGCCAAGATTCCGGTCAAGGATGCGAGCGGCAAGCGCGTCAAAGAAGTTGTTGACGGCAAGAAAGTCACGAAGTACGAAGAGAAGCAGAAAGAGATCAAAAAGGATCTTCCGTCCCGTCTGCATGCCAGACGTCAGATGCTGAAAGTGTTCTATCCGGTCACTGAGATCCCGGAATCCCACAAGGGACGCAAGAAGAACACAAAGCAGATCGATATGGTCGCGAAGATGTTTGATGAGATCGCTCCGAAGTACGAGAACCGCAACGGGGGTTATACCCGCGTCATCAAGATCGGTGAGCGCAAGGGTGACGGAGCTATGGAGGTTCTTCTCGAGCTCGTATAAGTCCTTAAGCACAGAACAGTGCGAAATAAGGCAATTCAGATAGGATACGCTGGAAGGCGGCAGTTAAGCGGTATGCTGGCTGCTGCCTTACTTGATTTGGGAGACAGAGCATGCAAAAACGAATGCTGTTTGTATATAATCCGAAATCCGGCAAAGGAATCATGCGGACAAAACTTGCCCCTGTGGTGGAAATGTTTACACAGCACGGGTATGATGTTCTGGTGCACCCGACAACCGCGCGGGGAGATGCCAGAAAGACGGTCAAAAGGCTGGCCGAAGAGAGCGACATTGTTGTCTGCAGCGGAGGCGACGGCACAATGGATCAGGTGGTCATGGCCATTATGGAGACGGATCCGTCCAAGACTGTCGGCTATATCCCCTCGGGAAGTACAAATGATTTTGCTAATAGTCTCGGACTTCCGAAGAACATGCTGAAATGCGCGCATGGGATTATGGACGAAAATGTCTATGCATGTGATATAGGTGCTTTCAATAAAAGCTATTTTTGCTATGTAGCCGCTTTCGGTGCTTTTACGCATATCGCTTACGACACGGATCAGAATCTGAAAAACACGATCGGTCATTTTGCGTATCTCACACAGGCAGGAATGGAGGTTTTTAAACTTCCGTCCTATCAGCTGAAGGTCACGGCGGACGGCCAGGAAATAGAAGGGAAGTATACATATGGCATGATCACAAATTCCCGGTTTGTCGGAGGGATTCCCAACATCACCGGAAAAGCAGTAGATATGGACGACGGTCTGTTCGAGATCACACTGGTACATACACCGGCCAATCCGCTGGAACTCACAGAAATATTTACAACGCTTCTGAGCAAAGATATCCTGCAGTCCAGACTGGTGGAAAAATATAAGGCCAGTCACATAACGATCTGCGCCGAAGAGAAGATAGACTGGACACTCGACGGAGAATTCGGCGGGTCCTGCATGCGTGCAGATATCCGGAATCTTCATAAGGCACTGCGGATCTGTGTACCAAAAGAATAGATAAGTATTATGCGGTAAAACCATCTCCTGTCCGGCAGCAAAACTACTCCAAAGCAGTACACATGCCGTTTGCGTTTATCACCGTAGGATCCCTATTCCGACTGATTGACAGATAATACTGACACCTTTGCCCGTATTTTAAGAAAAAGCGGTCAAAGGCTTACTACTCTTGCGCTGTTCCGGCCGCTGAACCGAACCGGCTGCGGCATCTGATATTGAAGTTAGAAAGAATTTGGTATATAATAAATACTTGAACGTTCATTCAGGAAAATAAAAAGCATCGCATAATACTTATTACGCGGTATTTCCGGGCGTACGTTACATTTCACATCTATGAGAGGACTCCTATGAATCCCAAAACATTAAAGTACATCATTAAGAGGCTGATCCTCGCAGTGTTTACTGTCTGGGTCGTAATTACTGTCACATTTTTTATCATGCATGCTGTTCCCGGCGGTCCGTTCGTCGGGGAGAAGGCCATCTCCAAAGCGGCGCAGCAGGCTCTGGAGTCTAAGTACGGGCTCGATAAGCCGCTCATGACGCAGTATGTCACCTATCTGAAGGATGTGGTGCAGTTCCGGTTCGGGCCGTCCCTGAAGCTGCGCGGACGGATGGTCATCGATATCATGATCGACGGTCTGCGGACATCTGCCAAACTGGGCATCATTGCTGCGGTGCTGGCCCTGATCGGAGGTGTCGTGCTGGGCGCGATCGCTGCATTGCGCAGGAATACGGTGCTGGACCGCATCATCATGGTCATCACCACGGCCTTTGTTTCCATGCCATCGTTTATCATGGGGTCGCTGCTGCTGGTCATATTTGCCATCAAGCTGCAGGTCCTGCCGGCAAATGGGGCGACGGCAGGAGGACTTATCCTGCCCATCATCACGTTGATGCTGTATCCGATGGCGTATATCACGCGTCTGACGCGCTCCTCTATGCTGGACGTTCTCGGGCAGGATTATATCCGGACGGCAAAGGCAAAAGGCGTGCCGCGGAATAAGATCATCTTCGGACATGCGCTGAAAAACTCCCTGATCCCCGT
>CADBRO010000172.1 GCA_902797075.1 uncultured Lachnospiraceae bacterium | reverse complement strand
GCTCTTTTTATTTGAATCTCCCGTAAAATCAAGGTTTTTGAACTATAAACAGGTGGTGAACTTGACACTACCCAGAGAATATCAGGAGTCATTTTATGAAAAATCAAAATGCGGATGTTTCCTCCGAAACAGGTCTCGTGCTTGAAGGCGGCGCGATGAGAGGGATGTTCACAGCCGGCGTTCTTGACGTGCTGATGGAAAACGGCGTTGAGTTCGACGGGGCTGCGGGCATTTCTGCAGGAGCGGTTTTCGGCTGCAATTATAAATCACGACAGATCGGAAGAGTGATACGCTATAACAAGCGGTTCAGCAGGGACTGGCGCTACTGCAGCATCCGCTCTCTGATTCTGACCGGCGACCTTTACGGGGCGGATTTCTGTTACCGGGAGCTCCCGGATAAGCTCGACGTATTCGATACGGAGACATTTTCAAAGAATCCCATGGAATTCTATGTCGGCGCGACCGACGTCAGAACAGGGAAGGCTGTATATCACCGCTGCACGGACGGCGGGAGAGAGGACCTTGACTGGATGAGAGCCTCCGCCTCCATGCCGATCGCGTCAAAGGCAGTCAGAATCGGAAATTATCAACTGCTCGACGGCGGAATTGCCGACGCGGTCCCGTATCGCTTCATGGAGAGCAAGGGATATACAAGAAATGTGATTGTGCTTACGCAGCCGCTCGGCTATAAGAAGAAAAAGACGGGAGGAATGCCGCTGTTCCGCCTGTTTCTCCGGAAATATCCCGCGGTTGTCCGCGCGATGGAACACCGCCACGAGATGTACAACCGTCAGATGGACGAGATCGCAGAGCTGGAGAAGGAGGGAAAAGCACTGGTCATTCGTCCCCGTGAGAGCCTTGGTATAGGAAGAACAGAGAAGAACCCGGAGGAGCTGGAGAGAGTCTATCAGCTCGGGAGGGCAGAAGCAGTACGAAGACTTGACGAGATAAGGGAATTTCTGAACTGACATAAGTACAGCCATATCTGCGGATTATTCGATCTGCTTTTTCCATCTTCCGGACAGATAAAAGATTCCTCCGATGGCAAACGGCATAAATCCCGCCAGGGCGTCGCCGTACCAGAAACCCCGGCATTTAAGGCCGAGACCGAAACCGAGCAGCGAGGCGAGCCCGACGCGGGCGATCATCCCGTCGAGGATCGCTACAAGCAGGTTGAGCCGGGAGTTCCCGGAGCCGTTGATGATCGCGAAAGCCGGCGATCTGGTCGCCGCGCCAAAAGCGTTAAGGACGATCGGCACGATGATGATCGAAGAAATGGCCAGCACGGAAGCGTCATTTGTGAACATTCCGCAGATTTTCTCCGGGAAGAGAAGAACTGCGATGCTCACGGCTGAAGCGAAACAGAGCCCTGTGATTCCGACGCAGCGGAATACGCGCTTTACGCGGTCATACTTTCCCGCGCCGATGTTCTGCCCGACCATGGAGCTTCCCGCGGTCGTAAAGGAGTTCGCGACGACGGACATCACAAGTCCCGTCTTGTTGTAGATTCCCGAAAGCGCGGAATAGATGACGCCTTCCGAATTGATCCAGCTCGTCAGGACAATTTTGGAAATGCTGATGGCCGCGGACTGGATCGCCATGGGGATACCGAGAAGCAGCAGCCTTTTAAGGGCTGCTCTGTCGATCCGGAAGCTGGACAGTTTAAAATCAAAATCGAACTGCTCCCTTCTTTTATAGAGATAGATCAAAGATACGATAAAGCTTACCATCTGACCGATCACTGTCGCGAGTGCAGCTCCGAACACCTCAAGATGGAAGAATCCGACGAACAGGATGTCGAGAACGGTGTTCAGTACGGCCGCTATCGCGATAAAAACAAAGGGCCTTTTTGAATCTCCCATTCCGCGGAGGATCGCCGATACGATATTGTAGCCGTAGATAAAGAAGAGTCCCACGATGCAGGTCACCATGTAGCTCATGGTATAATCGAACGACTCGGGAGGTGTGTTAAGAGCGTTAAGAATCGGAACGCGGACGGCGTAACAGATGACCGAGATCACAAGCGCGGTCCCGAGAAGAAATGTGAACATCGTCCCGATCATCTTTTCCACATCCGCGAGTCTCCCGGCACCGACATACTGGGCGATAATCACCTGTCCCGCCGCGGAGAAGCCCATGGCGAGAAATGTCAGAAGATGCAGAACGTCTCCGCCTATGGAGACTGCGGACATCCCCGCACCGCCGATCACCTGTCCGACAACAACCATGTCCACGATATTGTAGACCGCCTGAAGCACATTGGCGATAAAAAGCGGCGCGGCGAAGTAGAAGAGAAGCTTCGCGACATTCCCCTCTGTGAGATCCTTTATCAGTGTCTGTTTTCCGTTCTTTTTCATTTTATTTCTTTGTCTTGATTGATTTCGCGGCGCTCCACTTCGCCAGATACTTTACCCCGTCAACTGACTTATAGGTCCGTACCCGGAAGTAATAGGTTTTTCCGGATGTCAGTTTTTTTACAACGCCTGCTGTTTTTTCCGCGCCGGCAACAGTCACGATTTTCCGGTTCGTGGCAAATGTCTTATCCGTAGAATACTGGATCTGATAGCCGTCGATCTGTTTCGGCTGTTTTATCCAGGTGACCTTAACGGAATTCTTCGCGGCGGAAAGCGCGCTGATGCCAGTCCCTTTCGGAAGAATGGTGAAGTTCCGGCTGATGGTCTTTCCCTGGCAGCATCCCTTTCCGGTAAGCACTACGGCCGCTTTACCGACGTTTGTGTTGTTTTTCCAGGACAATGTGTAATCAGTTCCCGCCTGAAGCTTGTAGTCATCGATTTTAACGGTCGGAGAGGGCTTAATTGCGGATCCGGTATAAGTCTGGTCAGAAATCTTCCACACAGCCGCCATCTGAAGCGGATCCTTCGAGATGTCCTTCATTTTTACAACCCGGTAACGGGAGGTGATTTCGTTAACATTGATCAGCGTGTAAGCGAGCGAATCGGCAGGTGTGATGATAAACATTCCCTTGCGGCAGTTCTCGAATGCAGCAGTCCATGGGATCCTGGTGTTTTTGTCCGGGATCTTAATCCACTTCATGGAGGTGCAGCCTGCGAAGGCATAGCCGTTGATCGACTCGATACCCTTGGGAAGGGTCATACTTTCGAGTGACTTGCATCCGTAAAATGCGTAATTGTCGATATGCGGGTCCATCGTGCTCCCGTCGGAGATGGTATATTTTTTCGCGATCGTGGGCATGACGACAGTTTTAAGATTTGTGCAGCCCTTAAAGGCTGAATTGTAGATAGCATCCGTCTCGGCGGGGAGCTTGATCGACGTAAGGGAAGTGCAGTTCTCGAAGACGCTTCCGGAGATGACGCGGATACTGCTGCCCTTAAAGGTGACGGATTTGAGGTTTTTGCAGTTCCGGAAAGTATAAGCATTGAGGGCCGTGACTCCGGAATTAACGGTAAAAGAAGTGATTCCGGAATTATCGAAAGCGCCGACTCCGATTTTGGAAACAGTTGACGGAACAGATACGGTAGAAAGGTTTGTGCAGTTTTCGAACATATAGCTGGCGATGTTTGTGATGCCGGATGCAATAACCGCACTCTTAATATCAGCAGGTTTTACTCCGGCAAGCACCCACGGACGCTGCTCCGCATAGGAGGAATTAGCAAACTCCATAATCCAGCTTGTTCCTCCGTTTTTTATGGAGATGTTAAATTTTCCTGTATCAGTATCGAATGCCCAGAGGGTTTTTCCGCTGTTGCCACAGCTGCCGGTTAAAGTTTGCGCATAAGCATTGCTTCTTAGAAACACGAAACAAGTACATAAAAGCATCAATAGAATAAGTGATCTGCAAATCGCTTTTTTCATATCTGTGCGTTCTCCTTTCGCGGTTTATGGGTATGTGCTGCGAAGCGGACTTGGGATGGCCGCCTTACCTCTTCGTGTACATTCTTATTATAACAAAAAGGAGGCAGAAACTGTATTCCGTTTATGAACCGTGTGTCCGATTTACCGTCCCGGCAGATTCTGTTTGTTGTTTT
>CADBRO010000171.1 GCA_902797075.1 uncultured Lachnospiraceae bacterium | reverse complement strand
TGTAGTCCATGACGATCACATCCGCTGCAGCGCCCTCTTTCAGGATGCCGAGCGGCTTTTTGAAGTATTTGGCCGCGATTTTCCGGTTGTTCTCGAAGAGCATGGTGACATCCTCTCCCCAGGCCACGTTCGGAAGCGCCGCGTTGTGCCTCTGGATGATCAGGAACACCTTACGGCTCTCCAGCATGTCGTGCGTGTAGGCGTCCGTCCCCATTCCGACGGTGATGCCCTTCTGCATCATCTGAAGCACCGGCGCGCAGCCGACCGCATTGCCCATATTGGACTCCGGATTGTTGACGACCATGGTGCCCGTCTCCTTAATGATATCCATCTCGGAGGGGCTCACGTGGATGCAGTGGCCGAGCACCGTCTTCTCACCGAGAAGTCCGTTGTAGAGGAGGCGGTTCACGGGTCTGCAGCCGTAATTGCGGAGACTGTCGTACACGTCGTTCATGCCCTCCGCCACGTGAATATGGAAGCCGGTCAGGCCGTTATTCGCCTCGACCATCTTCTCGAAGGTTTTGTCGGAAATCGTGAAGAGCGCGTGGCCGCCGAACATGGCCTTTATCATGTCGTCGTCCTCGGCGGCGGCCCATTTTGCGAAATCCGCGTTCTCTTTAATGCTCTGGGCCGTCTTCTCCTCGCCGTCCCGCTCCGACACCTCATAGCAGAGGCAGGACCGCATGCCGAGTTCCTTCGCGACGTCCCGGATCGCGAAGAGGGATCCCGGTATCTCGCAGAAGCTCGCGTGATGATCGAAGATGGTCGTCACACCGTCGCGGATGCAGTCGAGGATAGTGGCGTAGGCGCAGGCCTTCGTCCCGTCAATCGTCAGATGGCGGTCGATGGCCCACCAGGTCCCGTCCAGCACCTCCAGGAAATTCGTGGGATTGTTGCCCGCGATGGAGAGACCGCGGGCAAGGCCCGAGTAGATGTGCGTATGCGCATTTATGAGACCCGGCATGATGATGCCGCCGTGCGCATCGACAAATTCCGCGTCCGGATATGCCGCCTTGAGGGTCTGATAATCACCCGCCTCACGAATGACCTCCCCCTCAATTACGACCGCTCCGTCCGCATAATACGGGTGTTCCGGATCCCTCGTAATCAGTTGTCCGTTTCCAATCAGAAGCATGATGTTACCTCCTTTCAAATGTGCAGCATTTTCTTTCATTTTTAAAATAATCCGCCCGGGAAGGGTGACCGTCAGGTCACGCCTTTTGCGGATCGCGCGGAAGAATCACGTTGAGGATCACCGCCATGATCGTCGCGATGACGACGGGCGATTTGCCGAAGATGATGGTCACTGACGGCGGGAACTGGCTCATGGAGGCGGATGCCTGCGCGATGCCGACGCCGAGAGCGGCCGAAAGTCCCACGATGGTCGTATTTCTCGCGGACAGATTCTCCGTCGTGATGAGACGCATGCCGGTCATGGCGATGGTCGAGAACACCGTCACGGTCGCGCCGCCAAGCACGCACTGGGGAATCGTCGTCAGAATCGCCGAGAATTTCGGGCAGATTCCGGCCAGAAGGATGAACAGGGATGTGAGCGCGAAGACCGTTCTGTTGATTACCTTGTTCGTGATCACGATACCCACGTTCTGTGAATAGGTCGCGGTCGGAAGGCATCCGAAGAGAGACGAAAGAATGTTGGTCACGCCGTAGCAGACGATGCCGCCCTGCAGCTCACTGTTGGTCGGCTCGCGGTCCATGCCGCCGACCGTCGTGGATGTGTAGTCGCCGATGGCCTGAATGGAATTGATGACGAACAGAAGTCCGAGAGCGATGCAGGCGTCCGGCTTAAACTCCACGCCGAAATGCATGAATTTCGGGAACTGGATCCAGGCAGCGGAGGCGACTCCCGAAAAATCGACCATCCCGCAGACAAGCGCGACGATGTAGCCGACGACGAGGCCGAGAAGGATGGACGCAAGCTTCACGATGCCCTTGCCCTTGTTCTGGAACACCAGAACCGCGACAAGCGTCACCGCCGCGATCGCCCAGTTCTGCCAGGAGCCGTATACGAGCGCCGGCGTCATGTGCTTCGTCTCGACGACCAGCTCATAGGTGTTGGCCGTGCCGCCGGCCATATAGTTGATGGCTGTGGGATAAAGTGAAAGGCCGATGGTGAAAACGACCGTACCTGTGATAATCGGAGGAAACAGCTTTCTGATCGGTTTGATGAAAAAGCCGACGAGCATCGCGAGAACGCCGCCGAAGATCATGCCGCCCGCGATCGTCGCGATATTGCCTCCGCCCTCCACGATGGCCTGCATGCTGGGCAGATAGGCGAAACTGATGCCGAGAATCATGGGGAGACCCGCACCGAGGCGGAAGGAACCCTCTTTTCCGACAGGGAACAGCTGAATCAGAGTGGACAATGCGGAAAAAATCAGGGAGGACTGAATCAGGAGGATTCTGTCCGCACCCTCCATTCCGAGAGCATTGGAGATAATAATGGCCGGTGTCACGCAGCCGACGATCATGGCTACGAGGTGCTGAAGGGCGAGTGAGACGCACGGCCCGGCCGGGGGCGTGCCCTTCCACTCATAGAGGACGTTGGTTCCGGTTTGTTTCTGCATGGTAAAGATCCTCCCATGTTTGATGCACAGCCGGCCGACAGGCGTCAGTCCGGCCACAGTAACTTACTTAGTCATTATACACGACCGGATCAAAAAAATAAATTAGCACATCAAACAAATTTTAAGATCACGTTTTATGCAAATTTACGAACCGGGATTTTCTTTTTTCTTATTTACATCGATATAGCTGTACAGTGTAAATTTGCTGATCCCGAAATAATTCGCCACTCTGTCTCCCGATTTGGTGATGAGAAACGCGCCCGCTTCGTTCAGGTAGCTGATCGCCCTGACCTTCTCGTCCTTGGTCATGAGCGCCGGCTGCTTGCCGATGAGGGCGACGCTCTGCTCAATGAGGTCGTCGAGCAGATTGCTGACGGAGTTGGGAATATCCTTCTCCTCCTTGGTTACATCCTCGTCCATGCTGATCATGCGGCGGATTCCCTCCTCGATGTCTGAGTATATGCTAATGTCGTAATTGATTCCGAACTGATAGCGCCATTCCCCGTCCTCGCCCCGGATAAACATGGTGGACGATTTAAGGATGCGGCCGTCCTTTGTCTTTGTCATGTAGCAGAGCCGGGATTTCACGTCCTCGCCCCTCTCGAGGGCCCGCATGGTCTTAAGGACAATCGCGGAAGGTCCGTCGCCCTTCTGCCGGCCGGACACCGATCCGTTCGCGATGTGCAGAATCGTGGATTCCGGATCCTCGGATTTCAGGTCATGAATCAGCACTTCACAGTCACTCCCGAAATGCTTTGCCACTCCGTCGGCCAGCAGTATCAGATTCTCGAGTATCATTTTGTTGGTTCTTCCGTCACGCATCAGTGTGCCCCCTCTCCGTCGAACTCTGTGACGCGGTACAACTTTCCTGTTTGCAGGCGAGCCAGAGCTTTCAGTCAACTCATAAATAATATTTTTATCTTCAGAAAATTATTTTATCACTCAAATTCGGCCTGTGTCAATGCAGCGCGCTGAATCCGGCAGATTCAGACAGAGAATCTGTTGAAGTCCGCGT
>CADBRO010000170.1 GCA_902797075.1 uncultured Lachnospiraceae bacterium | reverse complement strand
GGAGGTGTACAGACATGATGCCAATTACGATGGCAGCAGCAGGAGAACAGGTAGAGATCAAGAGAATTTCCGGTAAAGATGAGACCAGGCGCCACCTGAATGAGCTTGGGCTTGTAGAAGGCGACACGGTTAATGTAATCCAGAATAACGGTGGAAATGTGATTCTGCACGTCAAGGACGGCCGGATTGCGCTGGATGAAAAACTTGCTATGAGAATTCAGTTCTAAAGCGGAGATGGGGGAACGACAAAAATGAAGACATTAAACAATGTACCCGTCGGGGGAAACTGCAAGGTTGTAAAGCTTCACGGTGAGGGCCCGGTAAAGAGACGCATCATGGACATGGGCATCACAAAGGGTGTGGACATACAGGTGCGCAAGGTCGCGCCGCTTGGGGATCCGATGGAGCTTAACGTAAGAGGATACGAGCTGTCTGTCCGCAAAGCCGACGCGGAACTCATCGAAGTAATGTGAGAAGGCTTGTAAATAAACTGGAAGGAAGAAAATCACATCATGAGCATTAAAATCGCACTGGCCGGAAATCCGAACTCCGGCAAGACAACACTGTTCAACAATCTGACCGGCTCAAACCAGTATGTAGGAAACTGGCCGGGCGTCACTGTCGAGAAGAAGGAAGGAAAGCTTAGAGGGCACAAAGACGTTATTATTCAGGACCTTCCGGGAATCTATTCCCTTTCCCCGTACACTCTGGAGGAGGTGGTCTCCAGACAGTATCTGGTCAATGAGAAGCCGGACGCCATTTTGAACATCGTGGATGGCAGCAATATCGAGCGCAATCTTTATCTCACGACACAGCTGCTTGAGCTTGGCATCCCGACCGTTATAGCGATCAACATGATGGATATCGTCAATAAAAACGGCGATGTGATCGATATCAAAAAGCTTGAGAAGGAGCTTGGCTGCACGGTTCTTACGATGAGCGCCCTCAAATCCGACGGCGTGAAGGAAGTGGCAGACGCGGTTGTGAAGGCGGCGCAGAACAGACCGGAGGGTGAGCAGCCTCACGTATACGAGGGCAGCCTCGAGCACGCAATAGCCCATATCGAGGAATCCATCGAGGATCAGATCGGGGACCGCAATTATCTTCGCTGGTACGCGATCAAGGTATTTGAGCGCGACGAGAAGGTCATGGAGCAGCTGAAGCTCTCCCGTCCGGTGGCGGAGGAGATCGAACAGCACATCGTTGACTGCGAAAAAGAGCTTGATGACGATGCCGAATCCATCATCACGAACCAGCGCTACAATTATATCAGCAAGGTTTGCGGCAAGGCTGTGAGGAAGAAAAATGCAATCCACAGTCTTTCCGTTTCCGATAAGATTGACAGAATCGTAACGAACCGTATTCTCGGCCTTCCGATTTTTGCGGGAATTATGTTTCTTATTTATGCCATCGCCATGGGTGGATGGAGCGTTTCTCTCGGAACGAAAGCCACGGATTTCGCCAACGACGTAATCTTCGGAGAATGGGTTCCCGGCGCGGTGGACGGTCTTCTTTCGTTCCTGCACGTCGCGGAAGGCAGTGTTCTTTACGGTCTGATTCAGGACGGAATCGTGGCGGGCGTCGGTGCCGTTCTAGGATTTGTGCCGCAGATGCTGGTGCTGTTCCTGCTGCTTGCGATTCTTGAGGATATCGGATATATGGCGCGCGTCGCCTTCGTCATGGACCGTATCTTCAGACAGTTCGGACTGTCAGGAAAATCCTTTATTCCCTGCCTCGTGGCAACCGGATGCGGTGTCCCTGGCGTTATGGCTTCGAGAACCATCGAAAATGACCGTGACCGCAAGATGACGGTTATGACGACGACGTTTATGCCCTGCGGCGCGAAGCTTCCGATTATCGGACTTATCGCCGGCGCGATGTTCGGCGGATCCCCGTGGATTGCGGCATCCGCGTACTTTATCGGTATCGGTTCCATCATCGTTTCGGGTATCATCCTTAAGAAATTTAAGGCATTTGCCGGCGAGCCCGCGCCATTTGTCATGGAGCTTCCGGCCTATCACGTGCCGTCAGCGGTAAATGTCCTCCGCGCGACATGGGAACGCGGCTGGTCCTTCATCAAGCGCGCAGGCTCCGTGATCCTGATCTCATCCGTAATTATCTGGTTCCTGATGTCCTTCGGCTCGGTGAACGGGCATTTCGGACAGGTCGCAAAGATGTGGGAAGACGAAAGCATTGTCACGGAACAGACCGTTACGGATCTTGCTGCGAAGATGAATATTCCGGAAGAGGAAGTTACCTCGATGGATGCGTCTCTTCTTGCGAAGATCGGAAATACATTCGCATTTGTTTTCAGACCGCTGGGATTCGGCACATGGAAGCCGACCGTTGCGACTGTGACCGGACTTGTGGCGAAGGAAGAGGTTGTCGGTACCTTCGGCGTTCTCTACAACTACGACGACTCGGAGGAAGAGCTGGGCGAGAACGGCGAGCAGATCTGGGACCGTGTCGCCAGAGATTATACGCCGATCTCCGGATTCGCGTTCATGGTCTTCAACCTGCTCTGCGCTCCGTGCTTCGCGGCGATCGGCGCGATTAAGCGCGAGATGAACAACGCGAAATGGACCTGGGCAGCGATCGGTTATATGACCGTCTGGGCTTATGTGCTGGCACTGATTTTCTATCAGATCGGCGGGCTTATCTCAGGAGCTGTCGCCTTCGGTCCGGGAACTGTAGTAGCCATTTTCTTCATCATTGCAATTCTTTATCTGCTGTTCCGCAAGGGCTATGTTCCGGAAGAGGGCAGAAGAAGTCTTACTTCGGTAGACGCGGCATTGGAATAATAGGACGGAGGTGAGCGGATCATGCAGGCATTACTTGGAAATGCAGCTGCCATTTTACTGGTTGCGGGTCTATTGATCCTCTCAGTAAGAACTCTCGTAAAGGATCATCAGGCGGGCGGATGCAGCGGATGCAGCGGGTCCTGTGCGTCCTGCGGGAAGTGCTCCCATGCGGCGCCGGTGAAGAAAAGCCGTCAAAACTGAAGACTGCCGGAGGAGATTATGATAAAAACAGTTGTCGGGATCGACGGGATGATGTGCGGAATGTGTGAAGCCCACATCAATGAGGCGGTCTGGAAGGCATTTCAGGTGAAGAAGGTCAGCTCTTCTCACCGAAAAGGAGAGGCCGTGATTCTTTCGGAAGAGGCACCGGATCCGGAAAAGCTCCGGGATGTAATTGCCCAGACAGGCTATACGCCGCGCGGGATCTCGAGCGAACCCTACGAGAAGAAGGGGTTGTTCGGGATACGCTGAAGAGGCAGCCGGAAGAATTCAGAGCATCAGTTTTATTTGCTGTAAGCAAAGCGGAGAGCGGAGTGTTCTCCGCTTTTTGATATGATGATATATTTGATATGATGATATAATTGTTTCTGAAAAATCAAGAAATAGCATGACAGACAGGCCATGCGAGAAGTGAAAAATTAAGAAATAGCATGGCGAATCGGCCATGCGAGAAGTGAAAAATTAAGAAATAGCATGGCGAATCGGTCATGCGAGAAACAAGAAATGCGAAAGTAGCATGGCGGAAATGCCATGCCGGAAGTGAAAAATCAAGAAATAGCATGACGAATCGGCCATGCGAGAAGTGAAAAATCAAGAAATAGCATGACAGACAGGCCATGCGGGAAACGAGAAATCGGGAAGTAGCATGACGATTCGACTATGCGAGAAATAAGAAATCTAAAAGCAGCATGTCAGACATGAATATGCACCTTAAGTGAGAGTGGAGACAGCGTGGCAACGATGATATAATCAAAACAGTGTTGTCACTAAAGGTTAACGAACAGGAGATTTGCATATGGAAACGGGAGATCGCTTTGCCAAAATGAAATATGCAATGAATACGAGGATGTTCCTGCTGATCGCGGGGGTACTTCTTGTCTTCAATGCAGTTACATCCACTATTCCTTACGGTATGAGATTGTTTGCGGCGGCGCAGCTTGTCAGTGAATACGACAGCAGCGGTGCGGAAAATCAAGTTGCGGAAATTGCCGGAACAGAGAATACGGGCACGGGAAGCGCGGTCGAAGAGGTTGTCGGAACAGAGAGCGCAGGCACTGGAAGCGCTGCTACAGAGGCGGCCGGCGCAGCAAGTGCAGCTGAAGAGATCGCCGGAACAGAGAGTGCCGTTACAGGAAGTGCAGCTGAAGAAGTTGCCGGTACAGACAGTGCGGCTTCAGAGACTGCTCCGCAGGAAATTGATGTCGCTGCTTTAAAGTCGGATATGGATAAGCTTGGCGTATCAGTTTCGGATTTCCGCAGGGTTGGTGTTTTGAATATCGTGATGGCAATAATCCGGGCGGCGATCGGTCTGCTGTGCGTGGTTTTCTGCAACCGCGTGGATAAGTCCCGTGTGACATTTATTGCCGCTGTTACACTTGCCGTATGCGAGGCAATATTTGCCATCCTTATGTATTTCAACAGGTTCCTCGGTTTGGGATCACTTCTGTATGCTGTACTGATTACCGGCGTACTTCTTGCCGGCGCTATTCGGATGAGAAAGATTGCCCGGGAGAATCCGGACCAGAAACTGGCTATGGAACCTGCAAGGCGGCCTGCCCCGGGAGGACAAACCGCAGCTCCGAAGAAGAGTATAAAAGAAAGAGCGATGATGAGCAGCGCGCCGCAGAAAGAGGCAGCGGAGAGCAGCAAAATGCGTGACGAGGCAGCGGAGAGTGGTGAATCGAATGACGGACGCAACGGAGAACACTGAACCGCATGACGGGG
>CADBRO010000169.1 GCA_902797075.1 uncultured Lachnospiraceae bacterium | reverse complement strand
TGGGCGTCAGAGTGGAAATGTCCCGTCCCGCAACCGTGATGGTTCCGGAGGTGGGGCTGTCAAGGCCGCCGATGAGATTAAGAAGCGTACTTTTGCCGGCGCCGCTCTGGCCGAGAACGACGATAAAACGGCCCTCCTCAAGGGTCAGGTTCGCATGGTCGAGTGCGCGCTGTTCGTGTTCACCGTTTCTGTAGATACGGGATACGTCTGAAAGTTCTATAATGTTCATAACCGCACCTCTTAAATGAATGTTAGATATATTTAACTGAAATTATATTACCAAGAATTTTTTTGTCAAGTTCGAATAGAAGTAAAATATTGCTATTTTCAAGCCGGATCATGAGTAAGTTGCGAATACCTGCTTTACCGCTGAGGAAAATGCTTCGGTTCATTGATAGAAGCGGGGGTCAGACTTGAGTATCATCCCTGAAATTGATATGATACTTGTGTCAGAACGGGAGCCGGCCGCGCCGGTATTTTTATAAAACAGGATGTCCGTCTGAAGAGAGAAAAGGAGGCATGGTTATGAAAGGCCTTACGTCGCAGGAAGCAGCAGCGAGAGCGCAAGACGGCAGAAATGTCCTTACGCAGGGGACGAAAAAAAGCACAGTTTCAATCATCGTAGAGCAGTTCGCGTCACCGCTTATGATTCTGCTTCTGATCGCATCCGTGATCTCGTTTGTAACGGGAGAGGTGGCGGACGGAATCATCATCCTTGTGGTCGTCCTTGCAAACTGCGTGATCGGAACAGTTCAGGAAATATCTGCAGAACGTTCCGTGGAAGCCCTGAAGCATCTCAGCGTATCAACCGCTGTCGTCATCCGCGACGGCATGCAGAAGGAGATTTCTTCCGAGGAGCTGGTTCCCGGGGACTACGTGATACTTGAAGCGGGAAGAATCGTGCCGGCGGATCTTGTGCTTCTGGAGACAAGCTCCCTTAAGATCAATGAATCCGCGCTCACGGGAGAATCCGTCGCGGTCGAAAAGAACGCCGCTGAGAAGAGCGGCGAGGATACACCCCTTGCTGAACGGAAGGACCGGGCGTTCATGTCCACGCTCGTCGAGTACGGGCGGGGAGAAGGCATCGTGGAGAAGATCGGCGACAGCACCGAGATTGGAAAGATTTCGGGCATGCTGCGCAGCATTTCCAAGAAGGAGACGCCCCTTCAGCAGAATCTGAATAAGATTTCCCTGGTGCTCGGCATCGCGGGCGTCGTCCTTTGCATACTGATGTTTGTGTGCCAGATTTTCCTCTATAAGACAGGCGTCATTGAGACTCTGATGATTTCCATCGCCTTCGCTGTAGCCGTCATCCCCGAAGGACTTGCGACGGTCGTTACGATCGTTCTTTCTTCGGGAATCCGGAAGATGAGCCGCGAGAATGCCATCGTAAAGCAGATTCACGCAGTGGAGACGCTCGGCGCCGTCAATGTTATCTGCTCGGATAAGACCGGTACGCTGACGCAGAACCGGATGACGGTCGTCAGATGGTTTTTTGACGGCAAGGAAATGGCTGCCGTCGATACCGACGTGAAAAATCCGCTGTTCCTTTTCCTTCTCAAGGGTTTCTGCGCCTGCAATGACGCGAAGTATTCGGAGGAGTCAAAAGAGGGGATCGGAGACCCCACCGAGATCGCATTTATCAAATACGGCAGGGAAACCTGCAGCGATTACGATGCGATGATGGAGAGCGTCCCGCGGTTTGACGAGATTCCGTTTGATTCCGACAGGAAGATGATGACGACCCTCCACCGCACGGTCAGGACGGACGGCAGCCCTTCGACCATATCCTATACGAAAGGTGCGATCGATTCGGTTCTTGCCCGCTGCAGCCGCATTCTCGACGCAAACGGAGTTCGCGAGTTAACGAACAGAGACGTCATGCTGGCGACCCTTTCGGCTGAAGACATGAGCAGCAAAGCTCTCCGTGTTCTGGCGCTGGCCTACAGGGAAGGAGACGAGAAGCCGCAGGAAGAGGATATGATTTTCATCGGACTTTCCGCCGAGATCGATCCTCCGAAGGAAGGCGTCAGAGAGACCGTAGATGAATGTCATAACGCCGGAATCGACGTTGCGATGATTACCGGCGATCACAAGATTACCGCATTTGCCATCGCGAAGGAACTGGATATCGCGGAATCCGCGGATCAGTGCATCTCCGGCCAGGAGATTGACGAGACGGATCCGGAGGAGTTTAAGAAGAACGTTCTCCGCTACCGGGTGTTCGCGCGGGTCTCGCCGGAGAACAAGGTTCAGATCGTGGAGGCGTTCCAGAGCCACGGTAAAATCGTGTCCATGACAGGAGACGGCGTCAACGACGCGCCTTCGCTGAAAGCCGCTGATATCGGTGTGGCGATGGGTACGGGCGGAACGGAGGTCGCAAAAGACGCGGCTGACATGATCCTCGTGGACGACAATTTCATTACGATTAAAAATGCCGTCAAGGCGGGAAGAAACCTGTTCAACAACATCAAGAAGTCCGTCGTGTATCTGCTCCGGTCCAATTTCGGAGAGGTGGTTCTCATGGCGTCGGCGGTTTTTGCCGGGCTTGCATCGCCGCTTTCGACGATTCAGATTCTGTGGGTCAATCTTCTCACGGATACGGCGCCTTCACTTGCTCTTGGCATGGATAAGGGCACGGACCGCGTCATGAAGGAAAAGCCCCGGGATGTAAAGGCGGGACTTCTCGACAAACATGATTATGCCGCGATTGTCATCCAGGGTCTCATAAGCGGTGCGGCGGCGCTTTTCGCATTCCTTGTACCCGTGATCTGGCAGTCGGGAATCAGAGGCGCAGCGGAGGCGCTCCGCAGCAGCGACGAGCTTCTTGCGCTCTGCCGCACTTACTGCTTCAGCACGCTGGCCATCAATGAGCTCCTTATGGCATACGTATGCAAGACAAAAGGAAACATGGCATTTTTCACGAAAGAGTCCTGGAACAACATGGGACTTAATATCATCACGGTCTGCGGTATCGCAATGCAGCTGGCGGCACTCGCGTTCCCGCCGCTTCGCGCGCTTCTTAAGATTTCTGCGGTTTCCTTAAAGGATGTGGCAGCGATCGTCATCATCGCGGTGTCAGGCGTCGTTGTCAACGCTGCGGTGAACCTTGCGAAGGAGAGACTGGATATCAGGAGGGAGAGAGATCTGTAATTTTATGAGACGAAGCATCGACAGAGCATTTATAAAACGCACCATGATGATCGCACTCCCGATCATGCTTCAGAACGGAATCACAAACTTTGTCAATATGCTCGACAACATCATGGTCGGGCGCGTGGGAACAGATCCCATGACAGGCGTATCGATTGTTAATTCCCTGCTGTTCGTGTGGAATCTCTGCGTTTTCGGGGGGCTTTCGGGAATCGGAATCTTTACCGCGCAGTACTGCGGGAAGCGGAACCACGAGGGCGTGAGGAGAACCTTCAGGCTGGAGCTCATTCTTTCGGTCATTCTCGTGATCGCGGGGATTCTTGTATTTCTTGCCGGAGGCAGGGGACTTATCTCGCTGTATCTCCACGAGGACAGCGGGGGCGGCTCCGCTGCTGCGACTCTGGCCAACGCGGAGTCCTATCTCAAGGTAATGCTCCTCGGCTTTCTGCCCTTTGCGCTGACGCAGGCATACGGAACAACCGTGCGTTCCCACGGGGAGACCGTGGCTCCGATGGCGGCCTCATTTCTTGCGGTCGCGGTGAACCTGGTCGGGAATTATGTTCTGATTTACGGAAAATTCGGGGCGCCGGCCCTCGGGGTTACGGGAGCGGCGGCTGCGACGGTCATATCGAGATTTGTCGAGATGGTCTTTATGGTTGTCTGGACGCATACGCACGCAGACCGGGTGCCGTTCATAAGAGGCGCTTACCGGAGTTTCTATGTGCCGCGGGAGCTTACGTTCAGCTGCATTAAGAGGGGTTTTCCGCTTCTTCTCAATGAGACGCTCTGGTCGGGCGGCATGGCCGTGCTCACACAGTGCTACAGCGTAAGAGGACTTTCCGTGGTATCCGCGTTCAATATTTCGCAGACCATCTCGAACCTTTTCAATGTGGCGTTTATCGCGATGGGATCGTCGACGGCGATTATCATGGGGCAGAAG
>CADBRO010000168.1 GCA_902797075.1 uncultured Lachnospiraceae bacterium | reverse complement strand
GGGCTTGAAAATACCTACTAAAACAAGCAAGCTGAAAAATAGTAGGTCCGCGGGGACTGAGCGGGACCTACTGCCGCTTTCGCGGACGGCGAATATAGGATAGAATGATTGTGACAGGCTGAGAATAGATGGCCGGTGATTATTGGACAGGAAGTTAGCAGCGGCGGAATGTATGGCAGGAGGCCGCAGGCACGATGCTGCAGACAGGGTGCCGCAGATGGTACACCGCAGACAGAAGAACACAGGCAGGACACCGCAGGCAGTACGCCGCAGATTGGAGGAACGTAAAGCTATGGAATACAGGATCGAACATGACTCGATGGGAGAAATGAAGGTTCCGGCGGATAAATACTGGGGAGCCCAGACGGAGAGAAGCCATGAGAATTTTGAGATCGGCGTCGGGATCGAGACGATGCCATCTGAAATTATTCACGCTTTCGGCATCCTGAAGACTGCGGCGGCGAGGGCAAATCACGCCCTGAAGCCGGAGAAAATGACCGCCCGGAAGCTCGAGGCGATTGAGCAGGCTTCCAAAGAGGTGACGGACGGAAAGCTGAATGAACATTTCCCGCTTGTCGTCTGGCAGACCGGGAGCGGCACCCAGTCAAACATGAATTCAAACGAAGTGATCGCAGCCCGCGCGAATGAGATTCTCGGCGAGAAGCTCTGCCATCCCAATGACGATATCAACATGAGCCAGTCCTCGAACGATACATTTCCGACTGCCATGCATATCTCGGCGACGCTTGCGCTTGAAGACAAACTGATTCCTGCAGTTATGCAGCTGATCGGTACATTTGAGGAGCTGGAAAAGAAGCACGCCGGAGTTGTGAAGAGCGGAAGGACTCATCTTCAGGACGCGGTGCCGATCGCATTTTCACAGGAAATCAGCGGCTGGAGAAGCTCGCTTGAAAAGGATATAGCGCTCATCCGGGCCGCGCTTCCGGGGCTTTACGAGCTGGCACTCGGCGGGACTGCCGTCGGAACCGGACTTAATGCGCCGAAGGGCTTCGCGGAGGCGGTCGCGTCTGAAGTCGCCGCCCTTACGGGAAAGCCGTTCCGGACTGCGGAAAACAAGTTCCACGCGCTCACAAGCAAGGATGAAATCGTGTTTGCCCACGGCGCGGTTAAGGCGCTTGCCGGCGACATGATGAAGATCGCAAATGACGTGAGATGGCTCGCCAGCGGCCCGAGATGCGGCCTCGGCGAGATCCGGATTCCCGAAAATGAACCCGGAAGCTCGATCATGCCGGGAAAAGTGAACCCGACACAGTGCGAGCAGGTGACGATGGTGGCGGTTCAGGTCATGGGAAATGACGCGGCGATCGGTTTTGCAGCGTCTCAGGGTAATTTTGAGCTGAATGTGTTCATGCCGGTGATCGCCTACAATTTCCTGCAGTCGGTAAGGCTTCTTGCCGAGTCGATCATTTCTTTCAACAAGAACTGCGCGGTCGGTATCGAGGCTGACAGGGACAAGATGAGGCATAACCTCTACAATTCCCTCATGCTCGCCACGGCGCTGAATCCGACGATCGGATATGAAAATGCCGCGAAGACCGTCAAGCTTGCCTTTAAGGAGGACATTTCCCTGAAGGAGGCCTGCGTGAAGCTGGGCTTCCTGACGCCGGAAGCATTTGATGAGGTCTTCCATCCGGAAGAAATGGTGTGAACCGAATTTTCGGGGAATATCGGAATGAGTGTTTAAAAACAATACATACAATGGTATAATATCCACAGTGAGCGCCGGATTTTTAAAAATCCGGCGTTTGAGCGCAAAAAATAAAATCAGCCGCGCTCAAAACAGGGGCGCGCACCGCGTTCGCAAGTAAAAATGAACGCGCACGTTTCTCGCGCACGGGATGCGACGCGCACGGGATGCGACACCACACACGGAAATGGAGGCAGAAATGAACAGTAACGAGTTGACTAACAGCAAGTTCGGTAAATGGGGATGGAGCATGATCATCTACACAGCTCTTCTCTATTACTTCTGGTCGGGCATCGGCTCTGACGGACTGAATGTGTACCCCGGAGCATTTGCAGCGCTTCACGGCTGGGATTCCAACATGCTTCTCGGATTCGCGACGCCGGCAGGCATCATCGCGGTCGTCGGCGGTATCCTTTTCGGAAGAATGGTCATTAAGACCGGCGTCCGGAAGCTCGGCGGCTGCGCGCTGATTATCACTGGTATTCTTTACGCGGTATTCGGCTATGTGACGAGCCCGATTATGTATTTCATCTGCCTTACGGCGTTCTGCTTTGTATCTATGGCATTCGGCCTTATCTGCACCGCTACCCTCATGGGCAACTGGTTCCCGAGAAAGAAGGGAATCGCTCTGGGATGGGCAACCATGGGCGCGCCGATCTGCACCGCAACGTTCGTGGCGATTTTAAGCGGTCTTTACGGAAAATTCGGAATCGGCAAAGGCTCCATGATCATGGGTATCGTGATCATTATCCTCGGCATCGTGTCATTCTTCTGGGTTAAGGACACACCCGCGGAAGTCGGTGCTTATCCGGATAACATGAAGGACGGAAATGAAGCCTACGCCGCCCAGATGAAGATGATGAAGGATTATAAGAGCCCGTTCACAATCGGACGCCTCCTTAAGGATAAGGATATGTGGCTGATTTCCGTCGGCTTCGGAATGCTCTGGATGGTTACGGTCGGCGTCGTTTCCCAGTTCGTCCCGAGAATGATCAGCGTCTGGGCTCCGACGATGGGACCGGACGCCGCTTCGAAGAAGGCTCTTATGATGCTGACGATTGCCGCTCTGGTCGGTATCCTCGGCTCGTATTTCTGGGGCTGGCTCGATCAGAAGATCGGAACCAAGCTTGCATCCTGCGTATATTCGCTTTCCTACATCGTCGCCCTGCTGCTTCTTATCTTCGCGAAAGTTGAGATCTTCACATACATCGCGATTGTTTTCGTCGGCTTCGGCATCGGCGGACTTCTGAACCTGATGCCCTCGCTGGTCATCGCGGTCTACGGAAGAAAAGACTTCGCGGCGGCGAACAGCCTCGTATCACCGATCGCGTCTCTGATCCAGAAAGGCGCATTCGTGATCATGGCGGTCGCCCTGGCAGCATCAAACGGCGATTACACGGTTCCGTACCTGATCTTCATCGGAATCGATATCGTCGGACTGATTCTTCTTCTCTGCGTCACAAATACGTGCAAGGGAACCGAATAATAGCGTATAATAGAGGCACCGGATTTATCCGGTGTCTCTATTTTTTTGTAAAGGTTTTATAAATGAACGAAGAAAAAAATTACACATCGAAGGAGCTGCTTGCCAGATTTCTTCCGTACTACCGGCCTCACATCGCGACGGTCCTGAAGGACCTTGCGTGTGCCGGCCTCACCTGCACCGCGGAGCTGGTGCTTCCCATGATCCTCCGCTATCTTACCAACACCGGTATGAACAATCTGGCAGCGCTGACCGCAGGACTGATTCTCCGGCTCGTCCTTCTGTATTTTGTTCTCCGGGTGATCGACGCCCTGGCGGCGTACTATATGGCATATCAAGGCCATGTGATGGGAACCTTTATCGAAACCGACATGCGGCGCGACGCCTACGCGCATCTCATGAAGCTCTCGAACGCCTATTACACGGGCACCAAGATCGGCCAGATCATGGGAAGGATCACAAATGACCTCTTCGACGTCACGGAGTTTTCGCATCACTGCCCGGAGGAATTTTTTATCGCATTTATCAAAACTGCGGTTGCGTTTGTGATCCTTCTACGAATTCATGTGCCGCTCACGCTGATGACCTTTGCGGTCGTTCCGTTCATGCTCGTCGTATCGATGCGGGTTAACCGGAGAATGAAAAATGCGTTCGCGAAGCAGCGGTTCCAGACCGGCGAACTGAATGCCAGGATTGAGGACAGTCTGCTGGGCCAGAAGGTGGTCAAGGCGTTTACGAACGAGGACCTTGAGGAGAAGAAGTTCAACGGGGAAAATGTCACATTTTTCCGGATGAAGCGCGACACCTACCGATACATGGCGGTCTTCCAGATTACCGTGAGGATTTTCGAGGGCCTTATGTATATCGTGGTTCTTGCGAGAGGCGGTTTTTTCCTCATCAAACGGATGATCAGCCCCGGCGACCTCGTCGCCTACGTGCTCTACGTATCGACGCTGATCGCGACGGTACGCAGAATTATCGAGTTTGCCGAGCAGTTCCAAAGAGGCATGACCGGCATAGAGCGTTTCCTGCAGATTATGGATGCGGACATCGAGATCTTCGACGAGGAGGGCGCGGTTCCGCTGGTCGACCCGAAGGGCGAGATTGAATTCAGGAACGTCTCATTTTCGTATCCGGATGACGATGAAAATGTGGTTCTCCACAACATTAACCTGACGATCAGTGCCGGGGAGAAGGTCGCGATCGTCGGGCCTTCGGGCGGCGGAAAGACGACGCTGTGTAACCTGATCCCGAGATTTTACGACGTATCCGCTGGCGAAATTCTGCTCGACGGCACGGATATACGCCATTTTACACTGAAGAGTCTCCGCGGAAATATCGGCATGGTACAGCAGGATGTATACCTGTTCTCGGGGACGGTCTACGACAATATTGTTTACGGTCGTCCGGACGCCTCGAAGGAAGAGGTGGAGGAAGCCGCAAGGCGCGCCGGGGCGGAGGAATTTATCAAGAATCTGCCGCTTGGCTATAATACCTACATCGGCGAGCGCGGTGTGAAGCTCTCCGGAGGTCAGAAGCAGAGGCTCTCCATCGCACGCATTTTCCTGAAGAACCCGCCGATTATCATTCTCGACGAGGCGACGTCCGCTCTCGACAATGAGAGCGAGTACGAGGTTGCGAAATCGCTTGCCGAGCTTTCGAAGGGCAGAACGACTCTTACGATCGCGCACCGCCTGAGCAGTATCGTAAATTCCGACCGGATACTGGTTCTTACGGACGATGGAATCGGTGAGGAGGGCAACCACAAGACCCTGATGGAAAAGAAGGGGTTATACTACAGATTCTATACGAGGGCGTCCGAGGTGAAATAAGAGATGAACATGTAAGCGAAGCAGCCGTGCTGCATGTGCACTCATCCTACAACAGAAGGCGTCGTTAAAAAGTACAATACCAGGAGAAGACGATCATGAAGAGACGGACTGCACTGATTCTTGCCATGTGCGCGCTTGCAGCCCTTGCGGCGGGGCGTGTGGAAGTGGACGCGGACGGACAGACAGAAGACAATGATTTTTATATCACGGAGATAACGGATGATATTTTCGCCCGGATGAAGGGAAAATCCTATAAGGACGACTGTCCGGTGCCGCTTTCCGACCTGCGGTATCTTCACGTTCTGCACTATGGCTTCGACGGCGAAGTTCACGAGGGGGAAATGGTCTGCGGGCGCAGGATCGCAGAAGATGTCCTTGAGATTCTAAAAGAACTCTATGAAAATCAGTATCCCATCGAGAAGATCCGTCTCGTGGACGAATATGACGCCGTTGACGAGCTGTCGATGGAGGATAATAATTCATCGTGCTTCAATTTCCGGTACATTTCCCATACGACGAAAATTTCGAAACACGGGAAGGGACTCGCGGTCGATATCAATCCGCTTTACAATCCCTACACGAAAATTGTCGACGGCGAGAGGATCTGCGAGCCGGAAAATGGCTGGGACTATCTGGACAGAAGCGCGGATTTTCAGCATAAAATCGACGAAAATGACTTATGCCTCAGGCTGTTTAAGGAACACGGCTTCACCTGGGGCGGCGACTGGAGCAGCAGTAAGGATTATCAGCATTTTGAGGTGGACGATGAAGAATAACTTTGAATTCCGCTCGATCCGGTTGGATGAGACCGACGAGGCGATCAGAATCGAGTCGATCTGTTTCCCGCCTCATGAGGCCTGCAAGCCGGAGGCCATGCGCGCCCGCATCAAGGCGGCGCCGGATCTGTTTCTCGTCGCCGTGGATAAGGAGTCCGGGCGGATCGCAGGTTTCCTCAATGGTCTGTCGACAGATGAGGAGCGCTTCCGGGATGAGTTTTTTACCGATGCAGGGCTCTATAATCCCGACGGTGCAAATGTCATGATTTTCGGGCTCGATGTGCTTCCGGAGTACCGGAGACAGGGACTGGCCACGGAGCTCGTAAAAAATTACAGCGGGAGGGAGAGAGCAAACGGAAGAAAGCGGCTTGTTCTTACCTGTCTCGATGCAAAGGTTCCCATGTATCTGAAGATGGGGTTTGAGGACCTCGGGATGGCGGACTCGTCCTGGGGCGGCGAAGAGTGGCATGAGATGAGTCTCCGTCTTTGAAGCGGCGCAAAAAATCGATTACACGCAGGCAGAAGAGCTCGTAAAGAACG
>CADBRO010000167.1 GCA_902797075.1 uncultured Lachnospiraceae bacterium | reverse complement strand
TCAAAATCCGCATTCACGGTCTCATCCTGCGAGGGAACGCTCTCATCCGCGAGGGGCTGGTATTCTGCGTCCAGCACTTCTTCAGCTTCCGCTTCGTCTGCCTCGTCCGCGCCAGCTTCTTCCGGTTCATCTGGAGTCAGTTCTTCCGGTTTGACCTCCCTTGGCCCCACCGGCGTCTTCGTCCCGCATTTCGGACAGAACACTGCCCCAAGATCAATCAGCTCACCGCATTCCGGGCATACTTTCATGCCCTTAAGCGCAGCAAGCTCCTCCGTAAAGCTGCGGATCAGCTCCCGGTGCGCCAAAATCTCTTCTGCGGCAGCGCGGTCCTCTTCACTCATCGAACTGAAGTCACCGCCGGCACGTCTCATAAAAGACTCACCGAGACGTCTGTAAAGCTTATCGATCTCCTTGTGCTCATTGCTGATTTTGCCTCTTATCTTCGCGGCGTCCATCAGCGATCCGGTGTTTTCTGCTGCTTTTTTCGTCGCGTTTGAGATAGTTCTGCCAAGCTCACTCCAAAAATCCTTTGCCATACTGCGCCTCCTCTTCTTAAGAAACCGCGCGCGAACAATACATCTACTGCTGCGCTATCTGCCGGTAAGCCCGGTTTCTCATCCGGATTCCGGGACCTCCGGTATGGTTAACATACTCTTTTGTGATGATTACTTCGCCGATATTGCTGTCCTTCGGAATCTCATACATGATATCCAGCATGAATTCCTCTATGATCGACCGGAGAGCTCTCGCCCCGGTATCCTTTTCACAGGCCTTCCTTGCAATCTCCCTGAGCGCTTCATCCTCGAAGGTAAGCTTCACCTCATCCAGCGAAAGGAGCGCTTCGTACTGTCGGAGAATCGCATTTTCCGGTTCCTTCAGGATTCTGACCAGCATCTCCTCCGTAAGCGCTTCAAGGGGACAGACGATCGGAAGTCTGCCGAGGAATTCGGGGATCATTCCGAACTTGCGAAGATCTTCCGTCGTTACATGCCTGACAAGATTTTTGTCGTCGTCGTATTTATCCTTGAGGTCAGCGTGAAAACCCATACTGCTGCGGCTGTTCAGCCGTTCCTTGATGATGTCCTCAAGACCCGGGAAAGCGCCGCCGACGATAAACAGGATGTTCTTCGTATTGACGATCTTCATGGGAACCATGGCGTTTTTACTGGATGCCCCGACGGGAACCTCAACCTCCGCTCCTTCAAGCAGCTTCAGCATTCCCTGCTGAACCGCCTCTCCGCTCACATCCCGCTGATTGGTATTTCGTTTTTTTGCGATCTTGTCGATCTCATCGACGAATATGATCCCATGCTCCGCTCTCTCCACCTGATTCCCGGACGCGGCAAGAAGCTTCGAGACGACGCTTTCGATATCATCTCCGATATAGCCCGCCTCCGTAAGCGAAGTTGCGTCCGTTATGGCAAGGGGAACGTCCAGCAGCTTCGCCAGCATCCGGACGAGGTACGTCTTCCCACAGCCTGTGGGACCGATCATGAGTACATTTGACTTCTCGATTTCCACCGGAGTCGGCACGTTCGGATCCGGTATCTCTTCCTTATCCGCTTTCCTGCGGTGTTCTTTGATCCGGTCCTCCTCAATGATCCGCTTGTAGTGGTTATAGACAGCAACGGACAGAACCTTCTTCGCGTGATCCTGTCCCACCACGAACCGGTCGAGTCCGGCTTTGATAACATGCGGAGCCGGAACCGTATCCATGCGGAATTTCTCCACCGGCTTCGCCGGCTTCTCTTCCGCAGCGCTTCCCGGCATCCCGCCGAAAAGATCACCGAGATTAATAAACGAAAAGTTCGGCAGGTTCTCCATCAATTTTCCGAAATCAGGATAATTTCCGATTGCCGAAGCGCCTTTCTGAAGGCAGTCAGCACATATCCTGATTCCGCCCTGCATCTCGATCAGTTTCCCGCATTCCTTCGCGGTCCTGCCGCACACAGAGCATCGCTTTTCGTCGTTATTTTCGTTGTCTGAATCATTGGATACCAGATCCCTGTTGTCATTGTCCACGTATTCACCCATTCCGTTTTGTCCTTACCGTACCGCCGTTTCAGCGGAAAAAGTCGGATATCCCGAAATCTTCCGAATCACTGCCGGTCTGCCCGTCTGAAGTGGATTCAGCCGTTTTTGAATCATCCGGCTGCGACGGACTCTCCGCTGCGCGGTAATTGCTCCCGGGCAGTCCGTTCTCGGTAATCAGCCCGCTGCTTACGGCGCCGCTCCGGCTGCCGAGTGTGATTGTCAGTTTTTCCTTCTCGAAGCTTCTCCCGTCCTCGGAAAGCCTGCTGACCGAGATGCTCAGCTCTTCTCCCGCAGAATAATAGGACAGCTCCTCAAGGAGCGCTTCCTGTGTCTTTACCGCATGTCCGCCTACGGATGTAATGATGTCGCCAGCCCTCGCGCCGGCCGCATCAGCCGGTCCGCCGGCTACAACTTCCGTGATATATACGCCGGAGGGATAACCGCCCTGCGTATATCCCGACGGCATCGTCATGCAGGTAATTCCGAGATACGCGGCATCTTCTTCCGCTGCTTTTTCCCTTTCGCCCTCATTTTCAAGCCGCTCGATGATAGGCGCGGCAGTTGCCGTAGGAATTGCGTATCCTACACCCTCAACGGTAGCGTCCACATATTTGATCTCGTTGATGCCGATCAGCTCGCCTCTCATATTGATCAGCGCGCCCCCCGAATTGCCGGGGTTAATGGAAGCGTCCGTCTGGATCAGTGTTCTCAGCGTGCCGTCGGAATCCTTCAGCACTCTGTTGAGCGCGCTAACAATTCCGGCCGAGACGGACTGACCGTATCCGAGGGCGTTGCCGATCGCGACAACCGACTCTCCGACCTCAAGCTTATCGGAATCACCAAAAGTCACGACGCTGATTTTATCCATCGTCCCTTCGGCAATATCGCTCATGCTGACCGATACGACAGCAAGATCCACATCCGCGTCGTATCCCCGGATCTCCGCCGGAGCCGTCGAATCATCGGCGAACGCCGCCGTAATATCCTTTGCACCCTCCACGACGTGGTAGTTCGTCGCGATCAGAAGCGCGTCGTCTGTTTTACCGACGATGATGCCGCTGCCTGCCGAGACCCTGTCTCTTATTTCCGGATCTCCCCAGAGGCTGCGGAATTCCTGCTCCGCCACATTGGTGATGGAAACCATCGAAGGCATCACCTTGCGGACAACCTCGGCAACGGTCATCTCCCCGCCGTCCGTCTCCGCTTCATCAGCCTTCGTTTCTGCCTCATCCGTTTCTTCTGCCTTCGGCTCTTCCGTCTCCTCTTTCGTCTCCTCTTCCTCCGGCTCTTCCGTCTCCTCTTCCGTCTGGCCGCCGAGAACGATCTGTTTCTCCGTTTCCGCAGCCGGTTCCCCGGATTTTCCGATCGAACGGGCTATCTGCGAAGCAGCCGAAATGATAACGACGAGAAGCAGTACGGCCGCTGCCGCGATGATCGCACCGAGGACGATCTTCCTGCGCTTCTCGGGATCATCTTTCCATCCCGGATCCGGAAGCAGCGGACTGCGGGTGTCCTTTCCGTCTCTTCCCTCGGGAATTTCAAATTTCAGCTCATTATAATCTGTGTTTGTCCCTTCGGTTCTCCCCTGCTTGCCGGATCCGGAATCCGAGCTTCCGTAATCCGCGTTTTTTCTGTAATCAGGATGGCCGTAACCGGTGTGTGTGTCATGATCTTTTTCATTGTACCCGCTCATGTCCGCAGTTTCCTTTCTTGGAATAATCAATTCGCATATCTGATAGTATCATACACGGAACATGTGACATTTGTGTAAAAAATTCTAGTTATATTCCGTATCCTCCGGAATTCCGTTTCTCCAGAAGCCCCTGTTCATGCTGAATCTCCGTACCAGAAAGCGCGGAAGCGACCGGAATTTCCGACCCATACGAAAACCGGCCAGTCTTGCCGCGCAGCGGAACAGAAATCCCGGAAGCAGATAAATTCTCCCGGTGTTCCACAGCTGTCCGGCAACATAGCGGACGAGCCTCGCGCCCTCGCCTTCCGAGCGGATCTTCCCGAAAATCTCCGGATGCATCGCCTGGGAGACACCGTTGTCAAAGTTCCGGTGAAACTGCTGGATGGCCGAATAGTTGTGGGAATGATACACCGTCGCATCCGCGGCGTAGTATACCGAATAGCCCAGATTCATGATTCTTCCCGCGTAGACCATATCTTCATTGAAAATGGCGGGCGCGCTGAAGCCCTTCATCTGTCTGAACAGCCGGTGCTCGTACATGGCGCAGACGTTCGAGCAGAAGAAGGCCTTGACGCCCAGCGTTCCTACATCTTCAATCCGGTGAACCGCCGTCTCCGCGGGATAATTGAAAAGCCTTACGAAGCCTTCGTCAAGCCTGCAGTCTTTTTTGGGAAGCTGACGCGCATATACGGTCTTGACGAGCGGATCGGAAAACGCCTTCAGCATGGTCTCGATCAGATAACCGTCGCAGGGTATGGCGTCCTGCGTCATAAAGAGCAGATAATCCGCATTGGAAAAACCCGCCCCCTTGTTTCTGGTCGCGGCGTGGTCAAATTCCTGCTCTGTGATATGAAATACCTCGGCGTTCGTGATTCCCGCCGTAAGGGATTCATCAAATTCCTCTTCTTCCGTATTAATAATCAGAATATGGTCCGGCACTACTGTCTGCTTCCCCAGCATTACAAGAAGCTCCCGGAATCCCTCTCCGGGTTTTCTTGTGGGAATAATGACATCAACCGTTATTCTCCCCATGTTCAACCCCCTGGTTATGAAACTTACCAGTGAAAATAAAAAGAGTACCAACAGCATGCCTCCGGCTTTTTGCTGATGGTACTCCGGTCTGTTTTCAAAGCTCTTTTTGGCCGGCGCAAAGCTTACTTCACAACGTCCGCTTCGCCGCCCGAAAGTCCGATTACGCTGTTTTGTTTTGCAGCTTCCCGGCTTTTTTCCGTCAGGTTTGAAAGCGATTCGATATCCTGGCTGTATTCGCGCACGGTACTGCTGACCTGATAGTCGCTCTCATCGAACAGGAATTCGTGAAGCTCCGCTACGTTGACTGCGAGCGTTACAGGCACCACGGCGTCGAGCTTCTTGGACCCCACATAGACATTCTTTTCAATGTGCTCGAACGGGAATCCCGTCGTCTTTTCAACCTCGAACGTGAACATCTGAGCCGCGAGCCGGATGATTTCCGCAGAGGACAGCGAGGTCTTGCACATCGGGAAGACATCGTAAATCATTCCGTTGATCGCCTGGATTCCGCGCTTTTTCGCCTTGTTGACAACCTTCTGGATGACAACTCTCTGCCTCTGAGACCGCTTCATGTCATTTCCGGTAGTAAAGCGGATTCTGGCATAGGAAACCGCCTGAACGCCGTTAAGATGATATTCCCTCGGCATCTCCTCGGGTTCGATCGGCTCATACTCCAGTCCGGTAACCCGCGAAGTTTCCACGCAGTAATTATTCATATGGATGATTTCCTGCTTTGTCATCCACACGTCGATGCCGTCGATATCGTCGACCAGCTTGGCGACGCCGTTGAAATCCACCACAATATAATCGTGGATATTGAGATCCAGATTTTTGTTCAGCATGGAAAGCAGCTGCTTCGCGCTGCCGTTGGCGTACGCCGCATTGGCCTTGTCATATCTGCCGGCAGCCGTAGTCACACCGGTATAGCCGTTTGACTCCTCCGAAATCGTCGACTTGTCAAACTCCGTATTGTTCGCGTACTCCACCACTTCGTCGGCTTCGTCTTCGGCCCAGTATTCGGCAGGATCAGTCGTCTGGCCGCCGTCATCCGCGGTGTCCGCTTCATACGTGTTATCCGTGCCGGCATTATTTCCGCCGTCATCGTAACCGGTGCCGTCGTTGCCGTTCCAGTTATCATTGCCGGAAGGTTCGGTATTTCCGCCGTCGTCATAGCCGGTATCGCCGGTATTATCATTGCCGGTATCGTCACCGGTATCATACCCTGTATCGTCGCCGGTATCATACCCTGTATCGTTGCCGCCGGCAGTGTCATCGCCGGTATCGTCGTAGTTCTCAGGCTCCGGTCCTTCTCCGGCGCCGCCTTCATAATCATCGCCGCCGTCGTCGTAGTTTTCCTCTTCGCCTTCGTAGGTTTCAATGTCATCGCCCGCAACATCGTACATATCATCCGTAGCCGTATCCCAGGTCTCGTCGGAATCTCCCTGAGAGACCTCGGCGTCAGCCTTTGTTCCGATATTAAGGAGAGTATCCCTGTAGATAGAGACCATCCTTACTTTCCCGGTTTCGTTATTAATACTGGCGATCAGCATCGTGTCGCTGTTGGCGTAATCAATCTGATCGGTGTCACGGGTATCAATTCCGACCAGGGCGATGTTCGTATATCCCTTTAGGCTCGTATTCCTTGAAACTTCAATATTCTCTTCCGCTGCATCAGCGTCCGCGTTGGGATCCGGCTGTCCCGGGACAGCGCCTGAAAGCTCCTGTGCCGTACCTCCGGCATTTCCGGTATTTCCGGCAGTTCCGGCATTCCCGGTGCTGCTGCCGTCGGCCTTGCCCGCATCGATTGTTCCCGCACCGGCGGTATTTGCGGTATTTCCCGTTCCGGAAGCGACGCCGGAGCCGATATTTCTCAAACCGTCATTGACCCTTGCGAAGATAAATACGCCGCCGGCCAGCGCAAGAAGAATGATGATTTCCGCAGCGAAAATAATCACGCTCTTCTTTGTTTTCCGGTTATTTTTCTTATTCCTGTTTGCGGACATTACAGCTCCTTAAAAACGTTAATACGCATTTTTGTTTATAAATCCTCTGAAGACCGTTAAGACAAGTATTTTCAAATCCAGTCCGAGAGTCCAGTTCTCGATGTAGTAAAGATCGTAGTCGATCCGTTTCCGTATTGATGTGTCGCCCCGGTAGCCGTTGACCTGCGCCCAGCCTGTCATGCCCGGACGAACCTGATGCTTCACCATGTATCTGGGAATTTCTTCCTGAAATTTCTCGACAAAATACGGCCGCTCCGGTCTCGGTCCCACGAGAGACATGTCGCCTTTCAGAACATTAAAAATCTGCGGCAGTTCGTCAATACTGGTTTTCCGCATAATACGCCCCACAGCAGTCACTCTGGGGTCGTCCCTCGTTGTCCACTTTCCCTTCTCGGAAAGCTCGTCCTGCACGATCATGGACCTGAATTTGTACATCATAAACGGTCTGTTCCTGAGGCCGACGCGTTCCTGCCTGTAGATCAGCGGACCGGGTGACGAAAGCTTGACTGCAATCGAAAAAGCCAACATCACGGGCGAAAACAAAATGATGCACGCGATGCTTCCGACGACGTCGAACAGCCTCTTGACGGCCGCGGAAAACGGATTTGACAGCGGGACGTACCGGATATTGATGACCGGCAGCCCGAGTATGTCTTCCGTGTACGGACGGGTCGGTATGATGTTGTTGTAGTCCGGAATAAATTTGGTATGAACTCCGGATTTTTCACAGAGCGCCACAATCGACTCAAGCCGGTAGTACTCCGAAAGGCCGAGTGTAATCGCGATTTCGTCAAGATGATTCTCGGGAAGTATAACCATAAGGTTATCGATCCTTCCGAGAACACGGATTCCTCTGTACTCCGTGCCCGCCTCGATCCTGTCGTCCAGAATTCCGCGGATGTTGTATCCCCACTGGGGATTCATCTTCACACGGTCGATATATTCCTCCGCCGCCCGGCTGTAGCCGACCAGCAGGACATTTCTGACGAACCTGCCCCGGCGCCGCATATTCTTGATGATATGCCAGATAATAAACCGGACCGTAACATCAACCGTCGTGTTCAGGATCACGAAGACGAGCATCATCGATCGTGACCAGTTATCCTGATGCAGCGTAAAGAGAACCATGATCAGGATCAGGTATCCGATCAGATTGGAGGCGATCACATTTCCGATCTCGGACCTCCTGCCCTTCATCCTGTTGATTCTGTACAGCCCGAAGGACCAGTACAGGATAAGGGTGCCGGGTATGATAAAAAACAGTGCCGTCATATAAGAAGAAAACGACACTGCTTCAACCGAATTTCCCGGCAGGAACCGGCTCCTGAACTTCAGATACCATGCCATCCAGTAGCAAAGAGCGGTAATCAGAGCGTCACATATGATCAGAAGTCGGCTGAAATACTTTTGATTCTCCTCTATCAAAACTGTAACCTCATGCCTTGCACGACAGAGCCGCGAAAACCGCCGCCCTGCGTTTTTCTAAAACATGGCAAGTACAAATATACTATATCACCGCACGCATGGCAAGGAAAAATCTGGGTGAGGAATTTGCTGAAATCTGTCTAAAACTGTCAAAAACCAAGGAATCTTCTTGCCGTGTTGATCCACAGCTCAAGCTGGATTTTTGCGCAATTTCCGGCACTTCCGGGGGCTCTTCGCACGTTTTCGCCTTTCTTTTTTCCCTCCCCGCAAAGACGCAGGCCTTCGCGGATCCCGTTTACATAAATTTTTCCGTATCCGCGCAGTGCAAAAAACAGCGCCTTGACCAGAAAGCCGGGAATCAGGAGCGGCAGATTCAGGATCAGCTGCCACGCCGGCATATTTTTCGAAATCAGATAGATGCTGTTCCTTGACGCGTTGGTCACCTTGAAGTGGTTGTAGAGCGATCCGCTCGAGGCGCTTCCAACATGCAGCACCTTCGCCGCCGGAACATAAACATTTCTGTATCCCCGTATTCTGGCGCGCCACCCGATATCCGTATCCTCAAGATAAGCAAAATGGCGGTCGTCGAAGGTCCCGATCCTGTCAAAGATCTCCATTCTGTAGATCGCGGCTCCCGCGCAGGCCGAAAATATATCTTCCTGCTTCTCAAAAAGCTCCGCCGGTTTTCCCTTACCCCTGGCGAATGCCCATCCGAAAGCACAGTAAAAATCCCCCGCGTCATCGATCACGCACGGATCAGCCATGCTCAGCATTTTGGCCTGGCAGGAGAAAATGCGCGGGTCGCGAAGGATCGCATTTTCAAGTTCTCCGGTAAAGGACGGATCCACCGCCGTGTCGTTGTTCAGCAGGATGCAGAACTCCATCCCCTTTGCTTTCGAGATCCGTATGCCCTCGTTGACCGCTCCGCAGAATCCGGTGTTTTCCGGAAACGCCCGGATGAGAACTTCCGGGTATTTTTCCTCTAACATCCCGACGCTTCCGTCGGAGGAACCGTTGTCTACCACAATGACAAGATCCGGTTTTCTGGTCTGGCTCCTCACGGAATCGAGACAGGCCTCCAGATACCGAATCCCGTTGTAATTCGGTATAACAATTGAAATCGTATGACTCATGACTGCACCCGGAGTGAATAATTCCACTTTTTCACCGAAAGATTCGGGTTGTAATTCGGATCGCCGTCTTTCAGTATATCCGTCCAGGCGGTTCTGAAATACTCGATTTCCCCCTGGAAACGGCGCACCTTCTCCGGAGTATCCTCGGGTCCCCGCGTCTTCGATTCGTCGTGATACAGCTCTGCGAAAGGATCGTAAACCACGCGGTATCCGCATTTGATAATCTTCAGACAAAGATCCACGTCGTTAAACGCGACGGGAAGCTCTTCCGTAAAGCAGCCGGCCTGGAGGAACGCCTCTCTTTTGACCATCATACAGGCGCCTGTTACCGCGCTCAGATCCTGCATCAGCGCCGCCTTGTGCATATAACCGCTTCTGCCCCTCGGAAGATCCACGAATACGGAGCCGGCAATTCCGCCGATGCCGACGATCACCCCCGCGCTCTGAATCCGGTTATCCGGATAATAGAGCCTCGGACCGACAGCTCCCACGTCCCTTCTCTGGCATACGCCCAGAAGCTCCGTAAACCATTCCGTGCTGATGGTGCCCCTTACGTCATTGTTAAGGAACAGCAGATATTCGCCGTGCGCGAATTTCAGCCCGTAATTGTTGATGGCCGAATAATTAAAGGCCTTCTTCCAGCGCACGAGGTGCACCTCGTCGAGCGCCGATATTTCCCTGTAAAACTCGAACGTATCGCGCTCGGAGCTTCCGTTCTCGACGATGATAATCTCGAGATTCCTGTAACCCGTATTGAACAGGGAATCCAGACAGTTTCTGAGCGTCTCGCTCTCGTCCTTGTTCGGGATAATCACGGAAACAAGAGGTTCTCCTGTGACCGGATATTTCACGCGGTAAAAGCCGAAATCCGGAAGCATCACGACCTCTCCTTCGGTCTCCGTCCGCCTTAAGTTTCCCTCTATCGCGCGCTTCCCCGCCTCGTAGGCATACATCTTGCTCATCGGATTATCCGCCGTGGAGGACTCGTGCGTTCTCCAGTGATAAAGCACGCGTGGGATTCTGACGATTTTCTTTGCTTTTTCAGCGCACCGGAAGATGAAATCATAGTCCTGCGCACCGTCCATCTCCGGATCGAAAAGCCCGGCTTCTTCGGCCAGTGATTTCTTTACGATCAGAAAATGCGTTATATAATTGTTTGATCTCAGAAGATCAAGATTAAACTCCGGTTTAAAATGGGGCTGATAGTACCTTGAGCGGTCGGCGGACACCTTGTCCTCGTCCGTATAGATCATATCCGCGCCGTTTGCGATTCGAAGAGCGGCCTCGTAGAGCGCATCCGGCTCGATCAGGTCGTCGTGATCAAGGAACGCGATATAGTCTCCGCGCGCTTCGCGGACGCCGCGATTTGTGTTTTCGGCGATTCCGTAGTTTTCTTCCAACTCAAAGTAACGGATTCTTGCGTCGGCATCCCTGGCAGCCTCCGTCATTTCCTTTACGGTTTTTCCTTTTCTTTCCCCGTCGTCCTGCGCTCCGGCATCCACGATCAGCAGCTCCCAGTTATCATAGCTCTGCTCTCTCACGGACTCGAGCATCTGCAAAAAGAAGCGCTCCTCCGTGTGAAAAGCGGGAACGACGACTGAAATCCTCGGTGCGTTCGGTACCGGCTTATTTCTCTGTTCTTTCAGAACCTCGTCCCCCGCCCGGTGCGACTCAAACCATGAGCCGTAGGGAACCTCCTCGGGCTCCATTCTGTCCATCAGGCGGTTGATGAACTCCTTCGTTCCGAAGTGCTTCCAGTACCGATAGGCTTTTTTCAGTTTATACGGTGTGATCGGAAACTGCATATGATCGCCTCAGATCTCCTTCCTCTCCTTTAAAACCTCAATATAACGGCGGAGCGCGTCGTCCCATTCCGGAAGCGGCTCAAAACCGTTTTCCCTTATTTTGTCCCGGTTCATGCGGCTGTTATAAGGTCTCTTCGCAGCCGCCCCGTATTCCTCGGAAGTAACGGGAATCACTGTCACGTCGTCTCTTCCGGCCTCATGAAAAATGGCCTTTGCGAAGTCAAACCATGAAATATAATCTCCTTCGTTTGTCACGTGATAGACGCCGTATTTGTCGGTACCGATCATATCGACGACCAGCCTGGCGAGGTCCAGCGTGTATGTCGGCGTTCCGACCTGGTCGCTTACGACGCGGAACGTGTCCCGTGTCTTTGAAAGGTTCAGCATGGTTCTTACAAAATTCTTTCCGTTCAGTCCGAATACCCACGCGATCCTCAGTATGAAATATCTGCGCGTCAGCTCCTCGACGGCTTCTTCTCCTTCCGCTTTCGTCGCGCCGTAGACATCGATGGGGTTTTTCAGATCATCCGGATGCCAGGGCCGGGTACCGTTTCCGTCGAAGACGTAATCCGTCGAGAAGTACATAAGCGGTATATCGTATTTTCCGCAGACTGAAGCGATATTCCTCGTGCCTTCCGCGTTGACCTTCCGGCAGGCCTCCGGCGCTTCCTCCGCCTTGTCGACGGCCGTCCAGGCCGCGCAGTGAATTACGGCGTCCGGAGCGCATCCGCTGATCACGGAATTAACCTCCGCCGGATCCGTAATATCCATTTTTATGTATGGCATCCTTGTTACCGGAGATCCGTCGTCGATACCGCTGTAATTCCCGGCGATATCGCTTCCGACTCCCTCAAGATTTCTTTTATAAAGCTCGTTCATCACATCGTGACCAAGCTGGCCGCCGACGCCTGTCACCAGTATTTTCATTTCCCCTCCGATAAGCTGTGGTTCAGTCAGATAATACTGCCGTCATGAAATATAAAACCGGTATACGGTAATGAGAAGCACCCGGGTAATCGCTGCCGCGGCGAATCCCGCCGCAGCTGTTGCCGCAGCACCCGCATAGGATCTTTCTTCCGGGGACGTTTTTCTCACAAATATTTTGTATAAGAAGTTTCCGGTTTCGTCAAGTCCCTGACACAGAAAATACACGAGGGGAACGATCATCGGCATCAGGTATCTTCCCTGCGGCTGATAATCATTCGTATAGGAGTAATATACCGTAAGTCCCGCCGGTATCAGCATTGCGGCAAGAAGAATCAGCTGGCACACCGGGCTCATCTGGAAATCCGAAAACTCAATGCCTGCCCTCTGGCTCTTTTTTGATCTTCGAAGCGAAAGCGGAAACCGCAGATTAAACAGGAGAGATGCTGCCATGATGATGAGGCTCAGCCTCACCACCGGCATCTCGACCTGAAGCCTGAAGTTCGAGAACCTGCCGACAAAACTTGTAAGGGTCTCCTTAAGCCATTCCGTTTCCGTGAACATCTGAAGCAGCGTAAGCCCGCTGCTTATCGGCGTAACCCGATCTGAAGGTCTGTAGCCGGGAGCGGCGTAAAGCTCACCTGCATTTTTAAGGGCAGCGCGTCCGAGAATATCTCCGTGATAAATGACTGCGTTCCGTATAAACCACCATCCGCATACGGCGAACGTGATCAGCACGATGATGACCGCCTTTTCCGCCGTCTTTTTTCCGCGCGCGGACCGCCTGCCGCCATCCGTCAGGAAAAAGAACGGAATGCTGAGCAGTATGAAGCCGTAACAGTTGTAATACGTCAGCGCGCAAAGGCCGAGCGATACAGCCAGGAAGACGGCATCCCTGATTCTCCAGCCGTGTTTTTTGCCTTTCGCCCATGCGAGCACGATCATCGCCGTCGTCATGATTCCGAACGCGTCGCTGTTGACATAGGTGCGGAGATGCATCATTTCCGGGAAAAAGGCTATAAGAAGAGGAAACAGATACATCATCCGGTTCTTTTTCGTGAACAGTTCCCTCGACGCCAGCGCTGAAAACAACACGGTGAGGACGCCTGCGGCCACGCTTACGAACCGTGCTGCAATATACAGACTGTCCTCGGCCGCTCCCATGACGGAAGCGGCTTTCATAAAGCCCGCCCCGATGATAAACGGAAGAATCGGCGAATAGGCGTATGAAATGCCCCACACCGGATTTCTGATTTCCGGATTGTCTCCCCTCGGAAGCGCACCGTGACGATAAATATAGTAGGCAACATCCATGTGCATTCCTTCATCCGGCCCCTCTCCCATGGGAGCCGCAAGCGCCCACCAGGAAGCAATGATAAAGGTGACGGCAAGAAGGGTCAGCAGATACCATCCGTATCTTCCGGGCGCCAAGTCGCAGCAGAAAAAGAACAGGATCAGAAGCATCCCCGCCGCGAGGAAAAGAAACATCGGCTGTACCTTCATCCCGGGAACCGATAGAAGCGCGGCAGCGCCCGCTGCAAACACAGAGAAAAATGCGGCTGAAAACCAGAACGCGCCTGCGGGGGACAGCATCAGTGAAAGCTCGGCGGCTGCCAGAAGAAACAGCAAAGCCGCAGCGGCAAGAAAGGGCAGGTTGGAAAACGCATCCGGATTGATCACGATTTGGTCGATATCAAGGAGCTTCCCGTGCATGCCGGTAAAATCAAGCCGGAGTTCGGTAACCGGAGCCTTTCCCGTATGAAAGACAAACCTGTTCACGCCCTCCGAAAGATGGGCGGCATCCGACGTATAAAAGCTGTATGAACCGTTTCCGGGATAGATTCGGAGCGTCCGGGGATAGTTCTTGTCCTCGCTGCCGATCTGATTGACGACGACGTCGATTCTCCGGACTCTTTGCGAAAGACCTCTGATCTCAAGAGACGGCTCGTACTCCATAGACCGCATCCGTCCCTCGCCGTATCTGTCAAACCCGTTAAGCTCCGCGGCAGAGAGATCATCGATCACGAAGGTCGGATACAGCTTTCTGTCCGCGAAAATGGCGCACGAAAAGATAAGGATCGCTATTATCCCTGTGATCAGTGTCGTTAATGCATTTTTTTTCGTGATCTTCATGCCGTTTCCCATACTCTGTCAGTTTCTTCGAAGTGAAAAGTCCTGCGTAATCATGGAGAGATTCGGATTATAATACGGATCCCCATTTTTCAGGATTTCAGGCCATCTCTTCTTAAAGCAGTCGATCTCCCTGCTGAAACGGCTCTGCTTCTCGGGCGTATTCTCAAGACCTCTTGATTTTGACTCATAATGATAGAGCTCAGCGAAGGGATTGTAAACGATCAGATATCCCTCCTGCCGGATCTTCATGCACAGATCGATGTCGTTGAACGCCACCGCCAGCTCTTCCGTGTAGCCGCCGACCTTTTCAAATACGTCGCGCCGCATCAGCATGCACGCCGCGGTGACCGCGCTGTAGTTCTGCTGGCAGATGATCCTGTGCTGGTATCCCGATATTCCCCTCGGCTGATTGACGAAGGCGTGGCCGGCGACGCCTCCCCAGCCGACGATTGCTCCTGCGTGCTGTACCGTGTCGTCGCCGTAATAGAGTCTGGCGCCCACCGCTCCCACGTCGGGGCGCATCGCGAAGCCCATCATCTCGGTCACGCAGTCGCTGATGCTTTCGGTGTCGTTATTAAGGAACAGCAGGTAGCTTCCCTTCGCTTCGCGGACTCCGAAGTTGTTGATCGCCGAGAAATTGAATCCGCCGCTGTATCGGATCACGCGGATTCTTTCGTCCCCGGCCTCGAGCTTTTCATACTCGCGGAATGTCTCCTCCTCCGTGCTGTTGTTCTCGATGACCAGGATTTCAAGATTGCTCCAAGCCGTGTGCTGAAGAAGAGACGAGATGCATTTTCTTAAGTCCGAAGTATGATCCTTGTTCGGTATGAGGACGCTGACGAGCGGCTGCTCCTCCCATTTCCATACGGTTCTGTAAAGTCCCGGATACTCGCCCATAAGGACCTCTGCCGGAAGCCCCAGCCTGTCATAATGCGCCTGAACCGCGCGCCTGCCGGCATCGAAAGCGTACTGTTTGCTCTCGGGATTGGCGGCAGTGCTTCCCTCAAAGAATCTCCAGTGATAAAGGATCTCCGGCACATGAACGATATGATCCGTTTCCTCTGTGCACCGAAGGATAAAATCATAGTCCTGGGCGCCGTCAAATTCGGGACGGAGCATGCCTGCCCTGTCAAGAAGCGTCTTCCGGACGAGAAGGAGATGGCAGATATAATTCACGGAGTCCAGAAAATCCGGGGAAAAGTCAGGCTTGAAGTTCGGCTGAATCAGCTTGTCGCCGACTCCGATCTTATCTTCATCCGTGTAGATCATCTCCGCATCCGGCCGGCGGTTTACGGCCTTTATGCATTTGTAGAGCGCGCTGGCAACCAGAAGGTCATCGTGATCGGCAAAGGCAACCCACTCGCCCTTCGCCTCCGCAAGCGCCGCGTTGGTATTCTCCGCGATGCGGAGCCTTTTGTTGTTTCTGATCACCCGGATTCTTTTGTCCGCCGCCTCCGCTTCCCGCAAAGCGTCCTCAATCGGGGAGTTCTCTCCGCTTCCGTCCGAAAGGATCAGCTCCCAGTTTTCGTAGCTCTGCGCGGCAACGGACGAAATAAGCTCTCTCAGGTACTTTTCCGGGGTTTTGTAGCACGGAACCACGATGCTTACAAGCGGAGCGTAAGGCATGTGCTCCGCTCTCTGCTCCGCGAGCTGCCGCTTCGAAGGAAGATGCTTTCTGATCCAGCTTCCGTACTGAATCTGCCGCACCGCGGGATTAAACAGCTTGTTCCATGTTTTTGTAAGGAGCGTCCGGGCTCCTCCGTAAACCAAAGCGTCTTTTGCCTTGTCCTTGTAGGTCTCCGCCTTCTTCAGCAGGATCCCCGCGCGGTCGGTGGGATACTTAAGCACAAGCTTATCCGCGGACGTCTTCATCCGCACAAACACCGCGCCTTCCGGCACCGGCGAAATCTCGATATTGAAGCCGCACTCCCCGTCAATCGGATACTCGTCAAAAAGCTCCACCGTATCAAAGCGCTTATAGCGCTCCGCTTCCGGAACAAGCTTTGCGCCGTCCCGGCCGCAG
>CADBRO010000166.1 GCA_902797075.1 uncultured Lachnospiraceae bacterium | reverse complement strand
GTGGATGGATGCTGCTACAGCCCGCCAGAAAGAAGCTTATCCGAACATGGAACTTGTAGCTGACAGAATCGAAGAAAATGATGACAACCAGACAGGTCACGATAAGTTCCAGGAACTGATCAAGACCTATCCGGATCTCAAGGGAATCCTTGTTTCCTCTATGTCCGGTACACAGGGTGTCGGCCTCGCGATCGACGAGATGGGCCTTAACGGCGAAGTGGCAGCAGTCGGAACATGCATCGTATCCGCAGCTGGCGACTATCTCGAGAGCGGAGCTCTTACCACAACGACTTTCTGGGATCCGGCAGGCGCCGGCTACGCTCTCAACAAGGTTGCTCTTATGGCCCTTGAAGGCGAGACAATTGAAGAAGGCGTTGATCTTGGATATCCGGGATATGAATCAATCACAATGAACGAGAACGATATCTACGGCGCGGACGTCGAAGAAGCTAACGCTGAGACGATGGGTGACTATCCGTTCTGATCTAATTCATGTATTTCAGAAATATGCAGGCAAATGGGTTCCTTCGGGAACCCATTTCTTGAAAGGGGAAAATGAGCTATGCCGGAATGCCTTTTGGAGCTCAGAGGAATTTATAAATCCTTCGGAGGAGTGAAAGCTCTTCAGGATATTAATCTGAAAGTCTATCCCGGTGAGGTGCTTTGCCTTGCCGGCGAAAATGGATGCGGAAAATCCACGATGATCAAGATTATTTCCGGATTCTATACACCGGATTCGGGATCCATCATTCTGAATGGGACAGAATATGATCATATGGAACTCAGGGAAGCAATCAAAGGAGGAATCCAGGTGGTTTATCAGGACTTCTCCATTTTCCCGAACCTGACGGTTTACGAGAATATCGCGGTAAACACGATGGTCGTCCAGAGACGTAAGATTGTAAAGAAAAAGGAAATGAAGGAGATAGCAAAGGGAGCGCTTGCCCGGATCGGAGCGGATATACCGCTTGGCGAGACGGTTGGCAATCTCTCGGTCGCTAACAAGCAGCTTGTCGCTATCGCCAGAGCAATTCTGAACGATTCAAAGATCATTATCTTCGACGAACCTACGTCGGCACTGACAAATAAGGAGACCAAGGAGCTTTTCAGAGTGATCCGCGGCCTTCGCGAGAGCGGCATCGCCTGTATCTTTGTAAGCCATAAGCTGGATGAAATGCTCGACATCTGTGACCGCGTCAGCGTCATCAGCAACGGCAAAAATGTAATCGACGGGGACATGAAAGACTTCGACAAGAAGAAGCTCGTCTATTATATGACCGGCAAGGAATACAATGACAGATCTCTGGCGTCGGACGTGGAGAAGACGGAGCCGGTTCTGGAGCTCGACAATCTTGGCCTCACCGGATTCTTCCGGAATATTTCATTTTGTGTTTATCCGGGCGAAGTGCTCGGGATAACGGGACTGCTGGGATCAGGAAGAACCGAGCTGGCAAAAGCAATCTACGGACTTATGCCGGCAGACAGCGGCCAGATAAAAATCAAGGGCAAACCGGTTGAGATCAGGAGCGCCACCCAGGGGCTTATGCATCACATCGCTTATGTTCCGGAGGACCGGCTGACAGAAGCGCTCTTTATGGAACAGTCCATTACGAGAAATATCGTGATCGAGTCAATGGGCGATGTGAGCGCGAGAGGTATCTTTGATACGCAGAAGGCGCATAAAAGTGCGCTCGACTGGGTAAAGCAGCTGCGGATCAAGACAGATGAACCGGCCAATAAAGTCTCCACTTTGTCAGGCGGCAATCAGCAGAAAGTTGTTCTTTCCAAATGCCTGATGACAAAACCGGAGATACTGATTTTGAACTGCCCGACGGTTGGCGTTGATATCGGTTCCAAGATGGATATCAGCATTCTGATCCAGGATATTGCAAAGCAGGGCGTCGCAGTCATCCTCATTTCCGATGATTCCAACGAAATCCTGACAAACTGCAGGCGTTTCCTGATGATTAAGAACGGGGAAATCCAGAATGAGTACAACAGTGAAGAATTTACCGAGAGTTCACTGTATTCAGAGCTTATCAGATAAGGAGGATCGGCATGAAGAAGTTGAGTAACGAAACGATGCTGCTGATCGTCATGATCGTCGTAGTGGCTCTGATCTCAATTATGAACCCGCAGTTTTTCACCGCCTATAATCTCATCGATATGCTGAGAAGCAGTGTTGTCGACGGGATATTTGCGGTTGGCGCCATGTTTGTAATTATTTCGGGCGGAATTGATATTTCCTTCCCTGCGATCGGAGCATTTGCGATGTATTCCACGACGCTTATCTTTATGAAAGCGGGATATACAGGAAATGTATTTCTGCCGTTTATCGTCGCAGGTCTGATCGGTATTGCCCTGGGAGCGATGAACGCGCTGTTCATCCATGTGTTCAGGATACCGACCTTTATCGCGACACTGGGATCTCAGCAGATCATCTGCGGGATTCTGCTTACCTTTATCGGTTCAAACGCCATTATGAGTACCAACCTTCCGAAGGGCTTTACGAGATTTTCCAAGACCAGCCTCATTACGGTGCCGGCGCAGGTCGGGAAGTCGTCGCTTCCGATTGCATTTCTGATTCTGGCAGGGATCGCGGTTGCGGCGTGGTTTATTCTCAATAAAACCATGCTGGGAAGAGGAATCTATGCAATTGGAGGAAATTCCACCGCAGCGGAGAGAGT
>CADBRO010000165.1 GCA_902797075.1 uncultured Lachnospiraceae bacterium | reverse complement strand
TGTGATAGCCGAAGAAATGAGGACAGACATCAGAAGTCCCTGTCTCGATCCCCGTTCCGTACGCTCTCTGTCGCCTGCGCCGATGTTCTGCCCGGCAAATGTGGTCATGGCCGTTCCGAAGGAGAAATTCGGAAGCATCGCGAATCCGTCCACACGCATCACGATGACGTTGGCCGCGATGAACATTTCTCCGAACGAATTGGTAAGAGACTGGACCAGGATCGAAGACATCGAAAAAATCGCCTGCGTGATACCCGACGGGAGTCCCAGCTTCAGGATCTGCATGCCGTATTTTTTGTCCCAGCGGATATACTTCAGTCTGAAATCAAACATGTCCGACATCTGCGCAAGTCTCCTGATGCAGAGAATTCCGGAAAGCCCCTGGGCAATTTCCGTCGCGAGGGCGACTCCTTCGACGCCCATCTTAAGCTGCGCCACAAAGAAGATATCAAGAACAATATTGAGAACGGAAGCCACAGCAAGATAGACCAGGGCCGACACGGAATCTCCCAGTCCCCGGAGAACTCCGCTTAAGATATTGTAGAGAGCGCCTCCGATCGCGCCTGCAAACATGATCTTCAGATAAATGTCGCACCAGTCAAGTATGGATTCCGGAGTCGACAGGTACCGCAGCATCGGACGCGAAAGAGCGCAGCCAAGGACCGTCACCGCAATCGCTGCCCCTACCGTCAGAATAACGCAGTTTCCGATCGTCGCGGAAAGAGCCTCCCGGTTGCGGGCTCCCAGGTACTGCGACACCATGATGCTGGCTCCGGTCGCCACGCCTACGAAAAGCACTACCAGCAGATTAACGATGGGAGCCGCGCTCCCGACAGCCGCCAGAGCATTGTCCCCGATATAGTGTCCGACGACGACGCTGTCCACAGCATTGTAGAGCTGCTGGGCAATATTTCCGATCAGCATCGGAATCGTAAAAATAAGGATCTTCTTCCACGGAGTTCCCGTGGTCATGTCAACCGGTTTAAATGTTCTGATAGCTTTCTTTGACGCCATTTTCTTCTGTTACTCCTGTCTCTAAAAGAGAGTCCCTCACGTCATAAGGCGCGGGGGACCCTCCCATTGTGTATCATGCTGTTTCGGTTTTCGGACAGATCAGAAGAAGACTTCCTTGCCCGTCTCGGCCGATTTGTAAATCGCCTCGAGAATCTGCGTTACGACAAACGCCTGCTCCGGCTTAACAAGCGGTTCGCCGTCGTTTGCGATCGCATCGAGCCACTGTGTGCTCTCACGGACTGCTTCTGCAGCTGCGCCGCCCTCGAAGAAGTCGACTACGCCTGCAGGAGAAATCGTCTTCTCCATCAGCTGATTGTGCTCGACGGTGTTGTAAATCAGCTCATCCTTCGGATAGCTTCCGCCGTGATGGATCTCAGCGCCGGCCTTCGTTCCGCAAAGCGTCGTGGATGCTTCCATCGACTTAAGGATATTGAGTGCCCACGCTGCTTCAAGGTAGATTGTCGCGCCGTTCTTCATCTTGATGAATCCGAATGCGGAATCTTCTGTCTGGAATGTTTCGGGATCCCACGGTCCGAATACGTTTCCTTCCGGTCCCTTCGGGTCGCGGCCAAGCTTGTAGAAGACGGATCCGGAAACGGAAACCGGTTCATAATTATTCATCATCCAGAGCGTGATGTCAAGGGCATGTGTTCCGATATCAATCAGCGGTCCGCCGCCCTGAAGGGCCTTGTTCGGGAATACGCCCCATGTCGGGACAGCTCTTCTTCTTAAGGCATGCGCCTTGGCGAAATAGATATCGCCGAGCTCGCCCGCCTCGCAGGAAGCGTGAAGCGTAAGTGTATCATCGCGGAAACGATTCTGATAACCGATCGTAAACTTCTTGCCGGACTTCTTCCACGCATCAATCATCTTCTGCGCATCTGCCGTCGTAGCCGCCATCGGCTTCTCGCACATTACATGCATGCCTGCCTCAAAAGCAGCGACAGTGATCGGGCAGTGGGCTACGTTCGGAGTCAGGACATGAACAAGTTCGATACCGAGGCTCTTGTCCGCGAGCATTTCATTGTAGTCCGTGAATACCTTCGCGCCTTCAACGCCGTATTCCTTCGCGGCTTTTTCAGCGCGCTCCGGAATAATGTCGCAGAACGCCACAAGCTCAGCCTTATCCGCGTTTGCCTTGAATGCCGGAAGATGCTTCTGGTTAGCGATACCGCCGCAGCCGACGATCGCAGCTCTGATTTTTGCCATAACTTAATCTTTTCCTTTCTTATCTTACAATCCGTATTAAAGCTTCAGCCTTCAATCGCTCTTCTCAAAGTTTCCTGGTGGCGTCTGACCTGTTCGATGCCGTCCACTTCGATCGCGTCTCTTAAGGATTCGCCGCCTTCATATTCCGTGCTGACATATCCGTCATAGCCGGCCTTCTTATATGCCGCGATGACTTCCGGAATAGCAACTGCAGTCTCAACATAATCCTCGGACGTGTTGTAGCACTTCGCGTGGCAGTGGCAGATTCTGTCGATATTGTCGATAAGATCCTGCGGATCGCTCCAGGAATAGGTGTAGCTGGAATTCAGATATCCGAAATCTGCAGGTCCTGCGCCCATCGATTTGAATTTCTCGGTGAGTTCCGCTAGGCCGTTGGCGTTCCTGTAGTTCAGGTTCGCAAGACCGAGATTCAGGGAATACTCAATCTTCGTGAAGCCGTTCGCAACGCGGGACGCATAGGCTTCGTCCACCATCTTGATGAACTCTTCCTTCGCGCCGGCTCTTCTCCACTTGTCCGCGACGACGTCGGGAACATTTTTGCAGAAGATTCCCATATCCGGGATAAAAGCGAAGTAATTGTATTTGGAATCAGATCCGCTCAGGCGGTCCAGATATCCCTGCGCCCAGCTTGAATTCAGTGAGAACGGAGCATGTACTTCAAGTCCGATCTTGACGCCTACTTCTTCCGCGAACGCAAGGCTTCCCTCAATAACCTCGATCGGGGTTGAAACCAGCGTGCGGATGCAGGAGAAACCGAGGATGGAAGCGCACTTCAGATCTCTGCACATCATCTCAACCTGCTCGCCGAGGCTCAGTGTACGATTGTCATAGATCTTGTTCTCAAGGAACGCGTCGTAGCAGGTCGGCGTGAGGTTGTATTTTTTCAGCCAGCCCTTCCACTTCTCCTGGAACTCCTCTCCGAAGATGGGGTTCGGGAACTGCTTGATCATGGACTCGGCAAGAAGCTCAACGCCCGTAGCACCGGTTTTGGCTGTTTCACGAAGGCAGCCTTCCAGATCCAGTTTGCCGTCGTAGTATTCGTCCTGATAGCTGTAAAGAGAAACGCTTCTTTTAATTTCGCTCATTCCTGAATCCTCCTTGTCAGATCTCAAAATCCGTTACGCAGTTTGCCTGAATCGGGAACGGCATATACGACGGAGCGATATGCTGAAGAACCTCGATGTGATGTGCTCCCTTTGACAGTCCGCCTTCCTTAACGACAGTAACAGCGGCATATTCGCCGAGCTCCCAGCGGTAAAGCGGGCTTACAACCGTCCTCGTCTCTTCAAGCGTAAATGTTTCGCCGTGTACCGTAAGCCGGATATCTTCCCTCGGGATTTCCTCGCCATCGATCGTTACCTTAATATCACGGATGATGGAAAGCGTGATTCCGCGATAATACTGAAGTTTGAACTCAAACTGGAATCCGCATACCTTTCCGTCCTGCTCGACATTTTTGAATCCC
>CADBRO010000164.1 GCA_902797075.1 uncultured Lachnospiraceae bacterium | reverse complement strand
TATTTCCGGAGAGGTACGTGGATGCAGCATGGAAGTGTACTCCGGTAAAGCAGCAGGAAGGGCCGCCGCGGCAGCCCTTCCTGTTTTATTTCTCTTTATTTCGGTTTTATTTTCGGTATATTTATTCCGGTTTGTACTCGTCAAAATCGTACCGGATCGTCCCGAAGCATGTTTCCTGCTCGCGAAGTGCGATGGATCTCGAAAGCTCCCTGATCTCGTCAGCTGTCACGCTGCGGTCATACCCTGTCTTTAAAGTATTATATCATCGAGCGCTCTCTTCGGAACATAATGCCTGTCCTCATCATCCCGATAATATGACGTGCTTCCTCCCTCGCCGACGTCGGTCAGGATAATCTCCTCGTCCGGCTTTCCGACCGCGACGATCAGCAGCGGATGCATCTGCTCTTCAAGGCCCAGAACCTCTTTTACCGAAGCCGCGTTGAAATTCCCGATCATACAGCCACCAAGTCCCATCTCGACAGCCTGTAGCAGCATCGTCTGCGCCACGATTCCCACATCCTTCTGGAACCGGGCAAGGCTCTCGAAGATACGCTGGTCCTGACAGATCACGATGAACGCTGTCGGCTCCTTTCCGGGATGCGGAAGGGTCATCTCCGGAAGCCCCCTCGCCCAGTGGGTTTCCTTCTGGAGTATGAAAACCTTGTCCTCCTCATACGCGAGATAATACTTAAACGGCTGAATATTTACGCTTGACGGGCATAGTCTCGCCGCTTCGACCATGCAAAGCAGCTCCTCCTTCGTTATTTTTCTTGAATGGTCATACCCGCGGAAGCTCCTGTTCTTCCTTACGAGATCAATCAGCATGCTGCTCCTTCCCCGGCACCTTTACCGGCCCGTTTTCATAGCGGTAACAAAATCTTCCGTCGATGCCGCGCTCCACCTCGAGCGAGCAGCGCACACTCTGGAATGGATCCGGATGATCCTTCCACAGCGCATAGAGGCCCGGTAGAAATACCGGCCACCGGCCTGCCTCATAATCCTCATGGCTTGTGGCGTAATTCGGCACGATCACAGCCTCCGGATCATTTTTCAGAATGTCGATAATAAATGCGGGCGGCGCCGACGCCCTGGCGTTCGTTACGGTTGCCGTGATGTGCACGCATCCGCCGTCCCGGTCTTCCCACTCATGAATCGTCGAATCCACAAGCTCTCCCGCGTCATTAAACACCCCTTCGCAGATTACATGCGCCAGCGCGTCTGTACACGGATAGAACTCCGTCAGATGAAGCCGGTGAATCATCACGCCGTCGCCTCCGAATACAGGCAGCTCCGGCTCCGTCGTCTCGGCGATCATATGGACGGAATCCTCAATACCGAAATCACAGGGCGCTTTCACCCAGCTGAACCGCTTGTGCGAGCCCGGAGCCCAGAGATAATACCCCTTTTCCATATTCGCCCAGAACCAGTCCAGCATTTCCGCCGTAACGCCCGGCAGGAAATGCTGCTTCTGGGAAGCGAGGATATATCCCTTCTCCTTTGCTTCTTTCGTGAGCACAAGCTCCGGAAGCGGCGGATCCGGCTTTGCCGGAGGATCGCATGGAAGAAACGGAATTGAAATGTTATCGGTGACAGGCATATGCGTCTGTCCCGCGTTTGGAACATAGTGGTCAGATTCCCTCATACTGTCAGACAGCTGCCTCCTTTTTGTTTTTACACTTTACAAGACTCTCAAGATCATGCAGTTCAGTAAAATTCCGATCGGAATTTCATTATACCACACGGAAAAGAACAAAATCGGCAAAATACGCAAAATAGAATTCTGTGACAGAAGAGTGACATTTCATGCGCTATAGTTAATTCATCAAATGAAAACAAACAGAACCGATAAGACGAATAAATGAAAAGAGGATATGACCATGAAGAAGATCAAAGCATTACTGAAGAGATTTGCAGACTTTATGAATAACGGACTTAACGCAGCCGCAAAGGTGAATCCGGCGTGTACATACATGACCTGGGGAATGCCGTTCCTCCCGGAATACTAATCCCCGTCATGATATAAAAACGGGCGCTTGAAAGCGCCCGTTTTCTTATGCTCTTTTCCAAATAAAACTTTTCCGGCTCAACATTCCGGACTGGCTTATTCCTAAG
>CADBRO010000163.1 GCA_902797075.1 uncultured Lachnospiraceae bacterium | reverse complement strand
GCCGATCCTGGCAATTCTTTATGCGGTCCTCCTCGTTGATTTTATTGTTACGGCCATGATTGTTGCCGGCTGGAACCGGAAGCTGACGGAGCTTGACGATATCCGGAAGAAGATGAGAATTGTAAGCGACGGGCTGAGCCAGAAGCTGGGCAGCGAAGCGATCGAGGCTCATCAGAGATTTGATGAGGGCCGTGTGCAGGCGCATCTTGCCGGCGATGAGCTGAAGACCGGTATAAAGAAGCATCAGGCGGAGAGCATGGATAAACTGCGGACACGAAAAGCAGCTCTTGAGGCGCAGATTACAAAACACAGCTGGTTCGGAGCCGGCAGAATCCTGGAAGCTTTCCCGGAACTCAGGCACAGAGAGCACAACCAGGTATTGGAAGAACTGCGGGAAGCACCGGGAAGCAAAGATTGAGACTGACATGAAATGTGACCGGCTGCGCCGGAGATCATGCGTTCCTGCCGGATTCAGATTATTAACAGGTGACAGTTTTGCGGTATGAAAATATCAAACCCGGAAAGTTTATAGAACGGCCAAACCGTTTTATCGCCCGCGTGGAGATCGACGGGAAGCCGGAAACGGTGCATGTGAAAAATACCGGGCGGTGCAGAGAACTCCTGGTTCCCGGTGCGGAGGTATATCTGACAGAACCGGGCACGCCGGGGAGAAAGACCAGATATGACCTGATTGCCGTAAGGAAAGAAAACGGTATTCTGTTCAATATCGACAGCCAGGCGCCAAATAAAGTTGTCCGGGAATGGCTGGACACGCAGGGCTTTGATCTGGTGCAGCCGGAGCATACATACGGCAGCTCCCGGATCGATTTTTATATGGAGCGGGGGAAAGACCGCTATCTGATGGAAGTGAAGGGCTGCACCCTGGAGGTGGATGGAATCGGTTATTTTCCGGACGCGCCGACCGAGCGCGGCGTAAAACACCTGCACGAACTGATTCACGCCGCATCGGAGGGTTATTATGCGGCCGCTGCTTTTGTGATTCAGATGGATGGCGTAACTGAGGTGAGACCCAATGTCCGGACGTATCCGGAGTTTGGCGCGGTTCTGAAGGAAGCAGTGAATGCGGGAGTCAGAGTGCTGTCGGTTCCCTGCCATGTGGAGCCGGACGAGCTGAAAATCCTGCCGGAATTCAGCTTTTTTGAGAAATGACGGGCTGGCAATCCTGATTCAGGGTGAATACCCGGACCGGCAGGATCGCGACAGAAAAAAATGACCCGGGCACGAAGGTCTCCTGGCGGGCGACTGTTCAAGCGCGGAGATTTGCTATACTGAACCTGCAGAAAGATAATGAGCTTAAAGAAAGGCAGGGATGAAGATGTACGGAGCATTGCTTGGAGATATGATCGGCGCGCCCTATGAGTTCGACCGGGGAGATAAGACAAAGGATTTTCCACTGTTTGGCAGAGATTCTATTTACACGGATGACAGCGTGATGACCATTGCGGTAGCGGAAGCTCTCCTTGACGCCAGGGAAAAAGGCGTAGAGACAGACGAGGCGAAAGTTAAGAAGCTCCTCGTGGACTCCATGCGCCGCTGGGGAAATAAGTATCCAAATGCAGGCTACGGCGCGAGATTTATCTGGTGGCTTCATGACCGCAACATGGGTCCTTACGGCAGCTACGGAAACGGATCCGCCATGCGGGTGTCCGCGGCGGGATGGCTCTACAGCAGTCTTAAAACCACGAGAAAAATGGCGAGGTGGACCGCCGAGGTTACGCACAACCATCCGGAGGGAATCAAGGGAGCTGAGGCGGCGGCCAGCGCCATTTTCTTGGCCAGAAACCATGCGGCCAAGGAAGAAATCCGCGATTATATCGTTCGTGAATTCGGTTATGATCTCAGCCGCACCTGCGATGAGATCCGGCCAGGGTACCATCATGTGGAAAGCTGCCAGGAGACGGTTCCGGAGGCCGTTACAGCATTTCTTGAGGGAAGTGATTTTGAGGACGTGATCCGGACAGCGGTGTCTCTTGGCGGAGACTGTGATACGCTGACCTGCATTGCCGGCAGTATTGCTGAGGCTTATTACGGCGTCCCGATCGGTATGATGGCAGAATGCCAAAACCGTATGGAAGAGGATATGCGGGCCGTCATGGAACGGTTTGACAATGCAACCGGCAGCAAAAAGGTCTGATACTGAATCCGTGGGAGAATTCGATCATGCTGGATAAAAATCTACTGAAGATGGTGCTTGACGCGTCCAAACCAAATAACCATATCTACTTCGATGTCGGGGATATTACAAAGCTGGATGTGGAGTGCATCGTAAATGCGGCCAACCGGTCGCTTCTTGGAGGAGGGGGCGTAGACGGCGCGATTCACAGGGCAGCAGGTCCGGAGCTGCTGGCGGAATGCAGGACTCTCGGGGGCTGCCATACGGGAGAGGCGAAGATTACCGGAGGCTATAATCTGAAAGCGCAGTATGTCATTCATACGGTCGGTCCTGTCTACGATAATGACGATCCGAAATGCGAAAAGCTTCTCCGCAGCTGCTATTTGAGCAGCCTGGAGCTGGCAAAGCAGTACGATATTCATACGATTGCTTTTCCGGCCATTTCCACCGGTGTATACGGATATCCCGCGGAGAAAGCGGCGGCTGTCGCTCTTACAGCGGTTGGCAAATGGCTGTCGGAGAACGAAGATTACGGGATGGCAGTCATTATGTCCTGCTTTAGTGAACGGATGTATGAGACATATCAGAAGGTGATCCGTTCTCTGCATTCATGAAGCATCAATCGGACAATTCACTGCGAACGCATTTTGATGATGGACGGCGGTGCAATCATTGAAGAGGGCACTTATGAGGATCTGATCAGAAAGAACGGCGCTTTTGCCGATATGGTTGCGGGGCAGAGGTTATAAACACTGCCCGCGGCAGAGCGCATGAACGGGGAGATTTTAAAATGGCTCTATATGCAATCGGCGACCTGCACCTGCATTTTACGTCAGAGCTGAAAGCTCCCGGGCAGCTCCATAACCGGGTGTGGAAAAAGCATGAGCAGAAGTTTCAGAAATACTGCAGTTCGCTTCTGACAGACGAAGATACGATCGTCCTTGTCGGGGATCACAGCTGGGGAAAGAATCTGCAGCAGGCGGAAGCGGATCTGCAGTATATCTGCGATCTTCCGGGAAGGAAGATCCTGACACGCGGCAATCACGACATGTTCTGGGACGCCAAAAAGACAAATGCCTTAAATGAGCGATATGCCGGAAAACTGGAATTTCTTCAGGGAAACTATTATGCGTATCAGGATTATGCACTGGTCGGCACGAAAGGATTCACCTTCGAAGGGCCGTTCTGGATCGACCGCCGCGGCAGAATCGTAGACTGGGATGCGGATGCCGAGCAGCACGCGAAAAAGATTGTCGTAAGAGAACTGGAACGGCTTCGGACGTCCTTTGACGCCGCAAAGAAGGACGGATACCGGAAATATATCATGTTTTTGCATTATCCTCCCACAAACATTCTTGAGAAAGAAAGCGGCTTTACAAGGATGGCGGAGGAATACGGCGCAGAGCAGGTGATCTACGCCCACAGCCATGGCGAGAGCCGGTTCCATGACAGTATCGAAGGCGATTTCCGCGGTATCCAATACAGCCTGGTTTCCGGGGATTTTCTGAAATGGCATCCGCTGAAGGTACTGGAATAAAAATTCCGTCCGGAATGCCACTCATAGCGCGCTTTTTTGCTTGACAGGAGGAAGAGAAGACGATGTATTGTTAAAGGTGACTAACTTACCGCTTGCCGCAGCCGCCTGCGCTGCGGTTTATCACTGGCCAAGGGTTAGGATGATCTAACTTAAGATTTGGAAGACTCACTTCGATGCCTGCTGCGCACGAGACGGAGGGTGTTGGCTGATGCCGGAAGAATATGTGATTGACCATTGTTCGCCAACACTGGCGGGACTTAAAACCGCAAATATGTTTCCGGTAAAGCTGGAACCGGACGAAGATATAGCCGGGGAGGTGAGGAACCTGAACCGGATGCTCGGCGCAAAAGGAATCCGGATTCTGATTCTCCGGCAGACAGCTGGGAAGGCTCTTCTTTATCTGTACCGGCCGGATTATCTGGATCGGGATCTCTCAGCTCCCGGAGCCAGGGAAATTCTGGAAGCAAAAGGATACTGCTGCGGAAGTACGGGAAGATGCATCGTGCAGTTAATGCGCCATATGGCGGAAGATGCGGAATTTCCTCATGAGGTCGGTCTTTTCCTCGGGTATCCTCCGGAAGATGTGCGGTGCTTTATGAAGGATGCAAGATTCGGTGTGAAATGCACCGGCTGCTGGAAAGCATACGGCGATGAGGAGACGGAGAACTGCAGGAAGCTCGGTGCCGCACTGAACGCCTGACTGCGGTTCCTTGGCAGGAGGCGGAGCAGACAGCGATTTACCGCTTTCCATAAAACTGTTACTGCTTAATATACTATTTATTCAGAGGGCAGGTTCGAATGGTTCGAACCTGCCTTCTTTGGAATCGAAATGATCCGATAATTTGAGTATTCTGCATTTGAGTACGAGGATCATTCAGTGTAGAATATAAATAAGCTGAAACATTGGAATGCCTGATCAAATAAGGAGTAGCTGATGCTGAAGAGTCATGAGATATTTCATTCTTCCAATGGTAAAAGACAAATACTGATCGCGGACGATGAAGCGGTCAACCGGGAGATACTCCGGGAAATTCTGAAGAGCGATTATGAGGTGATTACTGCCGTCGACGGAACAGAGACGCTTACAATGATGAGGCAGTTCTGCGAAACGCTGTCTCTCGTTCTTCTGGACATTATAATGCCGGGCATGTCGGGACTTGAGGTGCTGAAAGAAGTCCGGGAAGACGGGCTTCTCTCCCGGATCCCCATCATCGTGATGACAGCCGAAAGGAGTACGGAAGTAGAGAGTCTGAAGCTCGGTGCAGCGGACTTTATTCCGAAGCCTTATCCTGCCGTCGATGTGATTCACGCCAGAGTTCTTCGCACGATCGAGCTCTCGGAGGACAGGGACATCATCCAGTCCACTGAAAGGGACGAACTTACCGGGCTTTATAACAAGGAATATTTTTTCAGGTACGCGGAACAGTATGACCAGTACCATAGAGACCGGGATATGGACGCCATCATCATAGACGTCAACCATTTCCATATGGTGAACGAGCGCTATGGGAAGAAGTACGGCGACGAGGTTCTCCGCCTGATCGGCGACAAGCTTAAGGAGACCGTCAGCGCCGGTGATGGAATTGCCTGCCGCAAAGAGGCGGACACATTTCTCGTTTACTGTCCGCACAGGGATGACTGCGCGGAAATCATGGAGAAGGCATCCATATACATGAAGGATGAAAACTCCTCCGATAACAGAATCCGGCTGAGGATGGGCGTTTATTCCAATGCGGATAAGACCATCGACATCGAGAGGCGTTTTGACCGGGCGAAGCTGGCTGCGGACTCTGTCAAGGGATCCTTTACGAAGAACGTCGGGTTCTATGACAACAGCCTGCATGAGAAACTGCTGTATGCCGAGCAGCTGATTGAAGATTTTCCGGAAGCCATCCGGGGAAAGCAGTTCCAGGTTTATTATCAGCCGAAATTTGACGTTCGTCCGGACATCCCGGTTCTCGAGAGCGCGGAAGCGCTGGTGCGCTGGATTCACCCGAAGCTCGGAATGATCAGTCCGGGTGTTTTTATTCCCCTCTTTGAGGACAACGGGCTGATACAGGAGCTTGACCGTTACGTCTGGGAAGAGGCGGCCAGACAGATCCGTGAGTGGAAAGACCGTCTTCAGTATTCGATTCCGGTGTCCGTCAACGTATCCCGAATCGATATGTATGATCCGATGCTTGCCGATACGCTTCAATCGATCACGAAGAAACGTGGGCTGACCGGACATGATCTGCTTCTGGAGGTGACTGAATCGGCCTACACACAGGATTCGGCGCAGATCATAGAAACCGCCGGGCGGCTGAGAGAAATGGGATTCCGGATTGAAATGGACGATTTCGGTACCGGCTACTCCTCCCTGAATATGATTTCATCCCTTCCGATCGATGCGCTGAAGCTGGATATGCAGTTTATACGCAATGCCTTCAAAGAGGGCGGCAATACGCATATGCTGAAGGTGATCATCGGAATCTCGGATTATCTTTCCGTTCCCGTGATCGCGGAAGGAGTGGAGACGGGAGAACAGCTGCACGCGCTGAAAAACCTCGGCTGCGATCTCGTGCAGGGATACTTTTTCTCGAAACCGGTTCCCGCAGGGGAATTCGAGGCGTTCATCCTTCAGAAAAAAGAAGCGGATCTTGCCGAAAAGAAAGAAATGCAAATAGAGCCGGAGCAAGGTGTACCGGACTCCGAAGAAACTGTTCGCAAGGCGAAGATCGATCTGATGCGGAATCAGACCCAGACTTCGCAGGATCAGAGCCCGAAACCGGAGCCGCGCGCTCTTCCTGAAGAGGAAGAAGTGAACAGCGGTATCCAGCTTAAAACCGCCTCGATCTTTTTCGTCATCCTGGCTTTGGCTGCGGCTGCCGCTCTGATTTTTGCTGATTTTTCGGTTACCAGGGCTTATCAGAAAATGGATGCAGCGAGCGACCGTTATATTTCTGCCCAGCTGGCGGCGTCCGATCTGGAATCGGGCTCGGATTATCTCACGGACCGTGTCCGCTGCTTTGTCGTGACCGGAGAGATTGAGTATCTGACGGACTTCATCGAGGAGATCGAAGAGACCAGAAGAAGGGACAACGCGGTGGAAAGCCTCACAGCGCTGCTTGGCGAGGAGGATAACAGCGCAGTCAGCAGTCTTAATACCGCTCTTTCGCTTTCCAATGAGCTCGTTGAATATGAGAATAAAGCAATGCGGCTGATTCTTGAGGCAGGAGACTATGACTGGTCGAAAGTTCCAGAGAATATCGCGGGGATAGAGCTCACAGAAGAAGAAAAGAACATGTCGCCCGAGGAGCTGGAAGAAAAAGCGCAGATGCTGGTCTTTGATAATAACTACGTGCATTATAAGGACCGGATCCGGGAAAATGTGGGGCTGTGCACTCAGTCGCTGATCATGTCTTCAAGCCGGCAGCTTGAACGTGCCTCCTCGAAGCTTTCGCTTCTTGTGAACCTTCAGACGGCTATGACCATCCTGTTCCTTTTGATTGTTCTTTGCATCGTCGCGATGATTACGCTGCAGATCCGTGTGCCGCTTACAAAGATGGTGCGCATGATGCAGAACCAGGAGACTCTTCCGACGACCGGCGTCGAGGAACTGCGCTTTGTTGCAAGGACCTATAATCAGATCCTCAAAGAGAACCTCGAGACCCGTGAGAAGCTGAGTCACGAAGCGTCCCATGACGCGCTGACCGGCCTCTTTAACCGCGGAGCCTATGATCTTCTCATGGAAAGCGCGGATACAGAGCATCTGGCGCTGATCCTGATCGACGTGGACAATTTCAAATCGGTGAATGACACCTACGGACATGCGGTGGGAGACCGTGTGCTGAAACGCGTAGCGGAGCTTCTTAAGGCCAGCTTCCGTTCGGTGGATATTCTCTGCCGCATCGGCGGCGATGAATTTGCCGTCGTGATGACCCGTGTCAACAGCTCGATGAGCCAGCTGGTCATCGGCAAAATGTCACGGATCAACACCGCGCTGCAGCACCCGAAAGACGACCTGCCACCGGTTTCCTTAAGCGTCGGAGTAGCTTTTTCCGACAGGGAAAATCCGCAGGGGGATATCTTCCATGATGCGGACAGCGCGCTCTATAAGGTGAAGGAAGCCGGGAGAAAAGGCTGCGCGATCTATAATAACTGACCTGGAAATGGTGACTTAAATGATAAACCCGAAGACAGAAGAATCACCGAAGAACATCCTGATCCGCGGGGCGCGGGTCCACAACCTGAAAAATATCGACGTGGACGTTCCGCTGAATAAAATCGTCGGAATCGCGGGAGTATCCGGTTCCGGAAAATCCTCCCTGGCGCTCGGAGTGCTTTACGCGGAGGGCTCCAGAAGATATCTGGAGTCGCTGTCGACGTATACGAGACGCCGGATGACGCAGGCGGCGAAAGCGGATGTGGACGAGGTGCTCTACGTACCGGCTGCTCTTGCGCTGCACCAGCGGCCGGCTTTGCCGGGAATCCGGTCTACCTTCGGAACAGGGACGGAACTGCTGAACAGCTTAAGACTCATGTTTTCGAGACTGGCAAGCCACAGATGCCCGAACGGGCATTATGTGCCGCCGTCCATGAATGTTGCCCTCGGGCAGGAGCTGGTCTGTCCGGCCTGCGGAGAGCATTTTTTCGGACCGGGCGCGGAAGAACTGGCCTTTAACAGCCAGGGAGCCTGCCCGAGGTGCGACGGAACCGGAATCGTCCATGTGGTGGACGAATCCACGCTTGTTCCGGACGAATCCCTTTCAATTGACGAAGGCGCGGTGCTTCCGTGGCAGACTCTGATGTGGTCCCTCATGAAGGATATCGCCAGGGAACTGGGTGTCAGAACGGATGTGCCGTTCAGGGAACTGACGGAAAAGGAACGATGGATGGTCTTCCACGGACCTGCCGTTAAACATCACATGATTTACCAGAATCAGACCAGCGGCGCTTCCGGTGAGATGGATTTCACCTACTTCAACGCGATCTATACTGTGGAGAATGCGCTGTCCAAAGTGAAGGACGAAAAAGGAATGAAGCGCGTGGAGAAATTCCTGCGGCTTTCCGTCTGCCCGGAATGCGGCGGAACGCGGCTGTCCGAAAGCGCAAGAGCGCCGCAGCTTATGGGAATCTCCCTTGCGGACGCCTGTACCATGACGCTGGAGGATTCCATAGACTGGGTCCGGCGAGTTCCGGATTCTCTGCCGGAACCCATGAAACCGATGGCAAAAAGCATCTGCGATTCATACCTTTCGGCGGCGAAACGCCTTATGGATCTCGGACTATCTTATCTGACGCTTGACCGGGCTTCGTCCACGCTTTCCACCGGAGAAAGACAGCGCATGCAGCTTGCGAGGGCTGTCCGGAACCGGACGACAGGCGTTCTGTATGTGCTGGATGAGCCGTCCATCGGACTGCACCCTGCCAACATCGAAGGACTGAACGGCGTCATGCACGATCTGGTTGCGGACGGGAATACCGTCCTTCTTGTGGATCATGACACGCAGATACTGAAGGAAGCGGACTGGCTGATTGAGATGGGACCGAAAGCCGGCGCGGACGGCGGAAGGGTCATCGCCGAGGGAACAATACGGGATATCCGGGAAAATGCGGACTCCATGATCGGGCCGTTTCTTTCCGGAAAGCAGAAGATCCGCCGGCAGTGCGGGACGGAGGAGCTTTTCGGCAGCGGCAGGATCCGCATGTCAACCTCACCGATCCATACCGTCGGACCGCTTGAGGTGAGTATTCCAAAAGGGAGGCTCACGGTCGTGACCGGCGTTTCCGGCTCGGGAAAAACGACGATGGTGCTGGAGAGCCTTGTGCCGGCGCTTTCAGCGCTGACAGGCAGCCAAAAGATGCCGGATCATGTCAAATCCGTCGAGGCGGAGAACATCAGCCGCGTGAAACTCATCGACGCGTCTCCGATCGGAATTAACGTGCGCTCAACCGTAGCGACGTACGCCAACGTTCACGATGAGCTCCGAAAGATCTATGCAAGGAGCGCGGACGCGAAAAAACGCGGATTTAAAGCCGGAGATTTCTCCTACAACACCGGCAGGCTCCGCTGTCCGGTCTGCGACGGTACGGGCAGTATCAGCCTGGACGTCCAGTTCCTGCCGGATGTGGATATTCCCTGCCCGACGTGCAGGGGCTCGAGATACGCGCAGGACGCTTATCTGGTTATGCACAGGAACCGGGAAGGGGCGGAGAAATCACTGCCGGAGCTGATGGATATGGATATCAATACTGCCATCGGTTTCTGCCGCGACATGAAAAATGTATATTCACGCCTTCAGGTTCTTCAGAGCCTGGGGCTCGGATACCTTACGCTCGGAGAAGAAACTCCCAGCCTCTCGGGCGGCGAAGCGCAGCGCCTGAAGCTGGCAAGCGAGATGGGTCGTCTCCAGGAGGATTCCGTCTTTGTGTTTGACGAGCCGACGATCGGACTCCATCCGCTGGACGTTGAAACGCTTCTTTTTGTGTTCCAGTCCCTGATCGACAATGGAGCGACGGTGGTTGTCATAGAGCATGACCTGGATGTGATCCGGAATGCGGATTATATCATCGATATGGGCCCCGGAGGCGGCGCCGCGGGAGGCCGGATTGTGGCGTGCGGCACGCCGGATGAGATCCGGGACACACGGGAAAGCGTGACGGGGAAATACATCTAGAGACGGAAGACGAGATTCCGCTTTACAACTGACAATATGGAGAGAGACAGCAATGAGTGAGATTATAACCGTAATGGGTCCTGTGGGGACCGGCAGCCTTAAGGCTGTACAGTGTCACGAGCATCTTGCGATCAGTAAGGGAAAGTCATATGAGATAAATCCTGCATTATGCATTGACGACGCGGAAAAAAGCGCGGAGGAAGCAGCGCGCTTCCGTGAAGCCGGCGGACAAACACTGATTGACGCTCAGCCGGTCGGATGCAATCGGGTGGTTTCCATCCTTCAGTCGGCAAGTGAGAAAGCAGGGATTAATATCATATGCTCGACCGGTTTTCACAAGATGGCATTTTATCCGGAAAAGCACTGGATTCACTCTGTTACGGAGAATGAATTTTACGGGATCTTAAGGACGGAACTGCTTCAAGGGACGTATTCTGATGAAATGGCGGATTCTCTTTGCAGCGCGGAAGATTTAACTGCAGCGGGACCGGATGATAGAAACGGATTACAGACAAAGGCCGGCATTATAAAAATTGCGTATGACAGGGAGGAACTCTCTCCCCGGTACAGGACGCTTTTTGAGGCGACAGCAAGATGCGCCGCGGAAACAGACTGCTGCGTTATGATCCATGTGGAAGGGGGAACGGATCCGCGCCGTCTTCAGAAGTTCTTTACGGAACGCGGAATTAATCCGCAAAGGCTGATGTTCTGCCACATGGACAGAGCCTGTGCCGATTTGGAGAAGCACTTCGGGATTGCGGAAGAGGGATCGTATCTGGAATATGATACCATCGGAAGATTTAAATATCACAGCGACGAGGAGGAGATTGGGATTTTCAGGGAAATGATCCGGCGGGGGTACCTGAACAAGCTGCTGTATTCTCTTGATACGACGAGAGAACGCCTGAAATCTTATAATCCTGACGGGATCGGTCTGGATTATATTCTGAAAATCTTTAACAGGAAAATGATGGACAGCGGGATCAGCGCAGAAGAGTTAAATGCGATTTCTGTCCTTAATCCAGCGACGTACTTGTCGCGGATTTAAAACAGAGAGGCAACTCATTTCTCTCTTAGGCGATGCACTGCAGGGAAGCGGCAAAATTTAAATGAGACAGGGTACGGCATCTGAAAGATGCTGTTCCCTGTCTCATTTTTTGATGAGAATCCGGGATATCTTAATATGTCCTTATCTTAATCGCATGCGGCAGCTATCGGCAGCGGTCAGATCTGTCTCCCTTTCAGATGCACTTTGTATTCGTACCGGTGAGCTACAAGCTTTGAATCGCTCCAGTCCACGAGGGTTCCCCTTGAATATGCCTGCCTCATGCTGTGAAGAAGGGGCGAGCCGATTGGTATTTGCAGAAGGTTTGAATCCACAAAATCCGCTGCGATGGCGGTAATAGTTTCGTCTGCGTCCGTAAGCGCGATCTGATAGTGGGTTTCCAGAAAGTTGTAAAGGCTTTTGAATCGTCCCGAATATTTATCGATACCCGGAGCGAGTTTCGGATTTATGTAATTTTTAATGTATGCGATGGGCTTTTCATCAGCCAGAACCAGCCTGTCGATCACATAGATATAATCCTTGTCCGAAAGCTGGAACGCGTCACACATTCTTTTCGGACAGAGCATTTCCTGGATGGACATGCTGTCGATTTGCACATTATATCCCTTTGCTCTCAACGTTTCGGTGATAGAAGAGATATTTCCGAGCTTCTGCGCGGTTGAAACGCTGAGCACTTCTGTTCCACGCCCCTGACGGATATGAAGAAATCCTTCGCTTTCAAGCATGCTGAGCGCTTTCCTTACGGTTGTACGGCTTACGCCGTATTTTTCGCAGAGCTCCATTTCAGTGGGAATGAGGCTGCCGGCTGCGTAGAGACCGTCGCGTATCAGCTTTTTGATGTCAGAATAAATTACCTGGTATCTCGGAGATTCAGCCATGACGTCTCCTTTCATATGCAAAACCTTTAAAAGAGAATCAAAACATCACTTTAAATTTAGGAAATTGTATCAAAGGTAATTATGAATGTCAATGTGTGGTGGAAAATGAATATGATGAGTAACGAAAAACGTCATTATGATGACTGCTGTTTCGCGGATGTTTGTGTAAAAAGCGCATAAAACAAGGGAATATATAGTCAGTGTGACGGAAAAGGTATCTAAAATCAGGCTATTTAAGATACAAATCCAGACATACGCATGCCCTTTGGACGTGGTAAAACTGCACAAAATGATACTATATATATAGAATGAGATTGTGTAATACAAACAAGTCGAGCTTGACGAATTGTATGATACATGCTTTAATTCGGTCATAAAGGTAATTACAAATATTAAAAATTAAGGCGGAGGTTATCATGGCAAATATTTATCAGACAGCAGACCGACCGACGATCTATTTCATCGGAGTAACAACCGGGAGCTCATCTATTATGAAGGTTTTTCCGAAATGGGCTGACGCGCTTGGCTTAAAGGATGCAGTGATCAAAGGGATTGATTTTAAACCGCATTCGGATCCGGAAGCATATCGCGAGGCGGTGACATTTATAAAAAATGATCCTCTTTCACTGGGAGCTCTGGTTACGACTCATAAGATCGATCTGTTTAAGGCGTGCAGGGATTTGTTTGATTATGTCGATCCCTATGCGGACCTTCTCGGAGAGGTTTCTTCCATTTCAAAGAACGGCGATAAGTTCTGTGCTCACGCCAAAGATCCGATTTCAAGCGGACTTGCGCTCGAGAATTTCGTCCCTGCAAATTACTGGAAGGAACACGACGGTGACGTCCTGCTGCTTGGAGCAGGCGGGAGTTCGCTCGCGATGTCGGTTTATCTGACGAAAAAAGAGCATGGTGACAACATTCCGAAAAAAATCATTATCTCAAATCGCAGCATGCCGAGGCTCGAATCCGCAAAGAAAATTTTATCGACGATCGATACATCAACAAAGTTTGAATATGTTTATAATCCGACCCCATCGGACAATGACAAGACGCTGGCATCGCTGAAGCCGCATTCCCTGATCGTAAATGCGACCGGCCTCGGAAAGGACGCACCG
>CADBRO010000162.1 GCA_902797075.1 uncultured Lachnospiraceae bacterium | reverse complement strand
GCGCGAATGTGCCGGCTTCAAGGATGGCATCAAGTTCTTCGGTTTTGATCTGTTCCTCTTTGTATGCTCTGCAGGATCTGCGGGTAAGAAGATTATTTAAAGCTTCGTTCATGTTCTGCTCCTCCGAATTCTGATCATCATATCTGCGGGAAACAGTCCGCCTCGCGATCTGATTTTTCCCGCATCCTTTGCTCCGGAATCATTATCTCATTTTTCAGAGAACACCTCAATCTTCTTTTAATAGCTTCCAGGTGACCGCTCAGTTTACCAGGTTATATAAAATGTTGGATCGTCCTGTGAAAATTCATACGTAATTCCGTTATCGATCAGTTCTCCCCGCTCAATTGTGGTCATCACTTTTGTTAATGCTTCTAACACGCCAAGAGAGTTATCTACCGAACAAATCGCGTAACTCAGGAACATGAAGTATTCATCATTCGTATCCGTGTTGAGGGATACAGGAACCACTCCTAAAGTAGTTTTTCCATTACGCGGTCCGTAAAGAAACAGGATCTCGTTTTTCTTGTAAAGAATATAGCTTGCCTGCATTCCAGACTGCTCGACCGGTTGTCCTATTGATAAATATGTCGTTGCGGGAACAATCGTTTTTAGGTTGCTGAGGATTGTCGTAAATTGAACAGTTGGCGGAACGCTGGCTGCCGCATTGGTTTCACTTACTTCTGCTGAATAGTTTCCGGCCGCCAGTTCATCGTCAATATCATAAATCAGCTCCTGGGTAATGTCCTCACCCTCGCTGAAGCCATGTTCCTTACGGTATTGTCTTACGGCGCTTTTTGTCCTGTTTCCGGCGATTCCATCCGGAGTGCCGCAGTCGTATCCCATCTTGTTCAGTTTTTCCTGAACCTGTTTCACGGTTTCCTGATCGGTATAAACCCGGCCGGCATTTTCGATGGCATTTACATCCATCCTGTAATCATCGGACGGCGTCCATGTGAAAGTAAATCCATTATCTGTAAATGTAGTCCTGCCTGAATACATATCCGTGACAGCCCAGATTTTTCCAAATACTTCCGCTGAGACTATTAATTCATCCAGAAATGCATTCATATCTTCGACTGCAATGTCTATAGAATCGGGGGCTATCGTTCCCTGCACTGTTGACAGGGTTTTCAGCTTTGACATAAGAAAATCCAGATATCTTCCGCTTAATGTATCCAGCAGATAACTGTCCATATTGTCATGCCACTGCTGCAGTTCCTCTCTTGAAGATGCGGTCCTGCCGAAAAGATACTCTGAAATGTCCGCCTTCTTTTACAGTCTCCGATGCCGACGATTCCTGCTCGATCTTTACATCCGCCGGAACCTGCAGAACACTTAAAGCAACCGTAATAGCAAGAATGATCAGACCTCTTCCCAGTTTCTCCATCCCGTTTCCTCCTTGAAAAAAAGAAAAGCTTAATTATGTTATCTGGGTTACAATACTACCACCTGGGATGGATGATTTGGTCGCGGCGGAGGCGACATCACATGTACGGCAGTATGCCGGTCCGTGTCCGTGCCTTTTTTAGTCATCAAAGCGGAGCTTATGGGAAAAGCGTTATTTGGATGATAGATCCGTTTATCTTGTCATTTTCAGTACGCTGTTATATGATATTTTATATAATAAGTGCATATTTTTCAGATTAATCGCATCTCCGGAGGCATATTTTATGTATAAAACTGTTGTCATCGACGATATGTTCGGCGTATCCGCTCTCATCACCGAGCAGCGCTACAGAAATGATCTCAACCGATTCAGAAGCCTGCACATGTACCGGGGAATGCCAAATGCAGATTACAGAATCATCACGTCTCTGCAGCGAATCTGTAAGGATAAAAGATACACACTGGAGCCCTCTATACTGGGAAATTTCACCAAGTACGCAGCTCTCGAGGATCCCACGATTGAGACCAGCGTCTGGAGGCAGATGATTCTCGGTCAGCATCACGGACTTCCCACACGGCTCCTTGACTGGTCCTTCTCCCCACTCGTCGGTCTTCATTTTGCCATGACGGAGCAGGACCTCGACAAGATGGATGCGCGCGACAGTGTGGTGTGGCGTGTCGATATCCATGAGCTGCACTCTCTTCTGCCGGGCAAATATCAGGATATCATGCGGAAATACCAGAGCACGGTATTTTCTCTTAAGATGCTTCAGGAGAGCTGCGGAAGTCTTAAGGAATATGATGAGGACATGGGGGATAAATATATGCTGGTCGTTGAGCCGCCCTCCATCGAGCAGCGGATCATCAACCAGTACTCATTTTTCTCGATCGTACCTCTTCAAATCGAAAATGTGATCGACTTCCTCGCGGAAAACACGGAAGAGACCGTAAAATACGTAATAAAAAAAGAGCTGAGGTGGCAGATCAGAGATCTGCTTGATCAGCTCAATATCAGTGAAAGAATCATATACCCGGGTCTTGACGGGCTCTCACAGTGGCTGGCGAGGCACTATTATGTCAAATAAGACCGCGGCAGCATCTGTTGTTCTATGACTTCACACCTTCTTTACGTATCCTTCTTTTCTGGGTGCTGCCTCCCTGAATCCCTCCGTTTTTCCATAGCCGAGGATCACGTTTCCGGCACCCAGATAATTCTCCGGAATTCCCCATTCTTTCTTGAGCGCTTTACCTTCTTCGCTTTCAAAAGATTCTTATCAAAGTCAGAAAGTTTCATCAACACCTTCTGTCCGCATAATATACCGCACGCTTCCGCTTACGTCCCCATCGGTGTTCGAGAACGCCGTGTCTTCTTCTCCCATTTCCCGAAGAGCCGCCAGCGCCTCCGAAAGATCCTCCGCGTCGACGTCTATGAACTCGGTCAGCTTTCGAATACCCTTCTCATTGAACTCGGTCATGCCATCCCGGAGCGCTTTTGATCCGGTCAGCAATTTCTCAATCCCTTCGATCAGCTCATCGCCACCGTCCTTCAGCTTACCTGTACCGTCTTTAAGCTCGGAGGCGCCGTCGGAAAGCCGTCCTGCACCTGAGGCAAGCTGCGCGCTTCCGTTTTTAAGCTCTGACGCGCCGGATTTGGCGGCCCCGGTTCCTTCTTTCAGCGCGGCCGCGCCTTCGCTCACAGAAGATGCCCCGGATTTCATGGCGGAAGTGCCTTCTTTAAGCTGAGCCGCGCCGTCGGAAAGCGCTGAAGCGCCCTTATCGAGAACCTGAGCCTGCTTTGCAAGCTGAGCCGCGCCGTCGGAAAGCTTCTTCGCGCCGGATTTTGCCTTGCCTGTGCCTTTCGCCAGCGTCTCTGCCCCCGTCGTAAGCTGTCCGACTCCTGTCACCAGATCGCCCGAGCTCTTCGCGAGAGATCCCAGTCCGCTCTCGATCGC
>CADBRO010000161.1 GCA_902797075.1 uncultured Lachnospiraceae bacterium | reverse complement strand
GCTTCATACAGGATGAACTGGCGCTCACTGGTCGGATAGACGAGCATAGCAAGAAGTTCTTCCAGGCTCTTCTCATCGTAGCCGTTCACATGGCCAAGGCCGTAACGTCCCTTCTCCAGAGAACGAATCGCCTTCTGCAGGGCTTCTTTATAGGTTTTACCGATGCTCATGACTTCGCCGACAGCCCGCATCTGAGTTCCCAGGTGATCACTGACTCCGTGGAATTTCTCAAATGCCCAGCGTGCGGCTTTGATGACGACGTAGTCACCGCCCGGAACATATTTGTCCAGCGTGCCGTATTTGCCGCAGGGGATCTCGTCGAGAGTCATGCCGCAGGCGAGCATCGCCGAAATCAGCGCGATCGGGAAGCCCGTCGCTTTTGAAGCGAGCGCACTGGAGCGGGACGTTCTGGGATTGATTTCGATAATAATGATGCGGCCGGTTTTCGGATCATGGGCGAACTGGCAGTTGCAGCCGCCGATAACCTGTACCTTGTCCACTACCTTCCACGCCTGTTCCTGCAGACGATCCTGGACCTCCTTGGAGATCGTAAGCATCGGAGCGGAGCAGAGAGAGTCACCGGTATGGACGCCCATCGGATCGATGTTCTCGATGAAGCATACGGTGATCATCTGACCCTTCTGGTCACGGACAACTTCGAGTTCGAGTTCCTCCCAGCCGATCACGGACTCCTCTACCAGGACCTGATGTACGAGAGACGCCTGCAGTCCGCGCTCGCAGACAACCTTAAGCTCATCAATATTGTAGACGAGACCGCCGCCGGAGCCGCCCATGGTATAAGCCGGACGCAGTACAACCGGATAACCGATATCATCAGCAATAGCGACAGCCTCTTCCACGGAATACGCGACCTGAGAACGTGCCATCTCTATGCCCAGGCTGTCCATCGTCTGCTTGAATTCGATCCGGTCCTCGCCTCGCTCGATAGCGTCGAGCTGTACGCCGATAACCTTGACGCCGAAACGGTCAAGCACGCCGGCCTTTGCGAGTTCCGAACTTAAGTTGAGCCCTGACTGGCCGCCCAGATTCGGAAGAAGCGCGTCCGGTCTCTCTTTTTCAATAATCTCTGTCAGTCTTTCAACATTAAGCGGTTCAATATACGTGACGTCTGCCATCTCCGGATCCGTCATGATTGTGGCCGGATTCGAGTTTACAAGGATAATCCGGTAACCAAGCTGCCTCAGCGCCTTGCATGCCTGTGTTCCTGAATAGTCAAACTCACATGCCTGCCCGATAATGATAGGGCCTGATCCGATAATAAGAATGCTGTCAATATCTGTCCGTTTCATATACCTTCTCCTTAAACGCCGTCACATTTTTCTGCATCATTCTACAGGATATGCCGGAACCTGTCCATACACGACAAAAAGTTATACACCCGCACTTTTTTACAGATCAGGCCTTAATCCGCGATTTCCCCGGTCTGAGCTGTTTTCCGGGTCGAGTCAAAGCAGCCCGCGAACCGCACCCCGTTCATCCTGCAGACGGCATCAAGTTGTGTATCCTTAACGCCGGACTCATCTTCATTTTCAGCCTCTATGACATAATGGTATTTTCCAAGCTCGCTTCCTTCCGGCCGGTCGTGCAGCGCCACCATTTCCAATCCGGCATTATGAAGCTCAATAATAAAATCGTCTATCTGACTGCCTTCACAGGTGACCACAAATACGGCCCGGTTCAGTCCCGTTTCCTCAAGCTGTTTTTTTGAAAGCACATAAAAACGCGTTTTGTTCGAATCTGTGATCTGGACATTTTCCGCCAGAATCTCCAGCCCGTAGAGTGCCGCGGCTCCGGGAGCGGCGACAGCGGCGACTGACTTATCTCCCGTCTCCGCCACGTAGCTTGCGGCAGCTGCGGTACTGTCCATCTCCTTCACGTCCGCATCCGGCATATGTTCCGATCTCCACGCGGCGCTCTGTGTCAGTCCCTGCGGATGGGAGCATACCGTCCGGATATCCGTAAGAGCCGCACCGGGTACGCCCATGAGGGTCTGGCTGATCGGGAGTATCACCTCTCCCACCACAAACACGTCCTCAGCTGCGATCAGCGCATCTATATAGTTCACTACCGCTCCGCCCACGGTATTTTCCTGGGGGATCACGGCAAAGTCAGCATCGCCGGAGATCACGGCATCGACAGCATCATTTACCGTCTCTTCCGGAATCATGGTTTCTCCGTCCCGGAAGAAGAACTGCGCAGCTTCTTCTGTATATGTACCTGCCGGTCCGAGATAACTGACCTTTGCATCGCTGTCAGCTCCTGCCGGGAATGC
>CADBRO010000160.1 GCA_902797075.1 uncultured Lachnospiraceae bacterium | reverse complement strand
CGTGGAGGATGTAGCTGTGATAGTGCCGGACTTGACATAGTCAAGGATCTCGATCAGGTTGTCCATGGAGACGAACTTAACCTGGCCTGCCTTGCCTGCTTCTTCGATCGCTGCCGCAACGCCGCTGCCGCATGCATCGCAGTTAAGATAGCCAACAAGGTCCGGATTTCCAGCGAGGACAGCTGCTGCCTGCTGCTGAGCTGTCTCGACGTTGTCGTTGTCGATACCGCCATCGATAACTTCGATGTCCGGATATTCAGCAAGAGCTGCAAGATGAGCTTCGTATCTTTCAGCATGGTTCGGAGCTGACGGGAATCCCTGCATAACAGCTACCTTGCCCTTGCCGCCGATGATCTCAGCGAGCTTGTCAGCTGCGAGCTTAGCCTGCTCTGAGAAGTCATTTCCTACGCTTGTAAGTCCGCTGCCTTCCGGGCTCGGTGCGTCGAAAAGGATTACCGGAATGCCCTGAGCCTGGATTTCTTCGATAACAGCCTTGCTGCCTTCATAGTCAACCGGGTCGAGCGCGATGCCGTCCGGATGAGTAGCTGCTGCCTGTTCAAGAGTCGTGTTCTGCTCTGCAACGTCTGCAGTCTGCGGAGCACGGTAGTCAATCTTGACTTCAACGCCGAGCTGCTCGGAAAGAGTTTCAGCCTGCTTGACAGCGCCCTTGTTGACTTCGTCGAACCATGCATGTACGCACTTCGGAACAATGACAAAGGTCATGTCCTCAGCTGCCTCAGCGGTAAGAGCTCCGCCGATCATGGTTGCTGCCATAGCAGCTGCTGCTACGAAAACCATAAATCTTTTCTTCATGTCTCTTCCTCCTTTGACATTTGCATCTTTTCCGGCTTTTCACCAACCGGAACGATACTAAAATTATACCTTTTCAGGGTGCCTTTTTCAATGCGATTCCATTTAGAAAAGGTGGGTAATCTTAAGATTTGATCCGGAAATATTTATAGTGTGACGATTCGCCCTGACTCACCTGATAAACCGAACGATTTCATCCGAAATATCCTCCGCGTACTCGGTTCTGGAACGGATGATAATCACGCAGGTTCCTCTCGAGGAAAACCGCCGGATATAGGACCGCACCACGGAAACCCCGACCAGATCGCACTGCTCGAAAGGCTCGAGAAGCACGAGGACATCCGGATTATAGAGGAACCACCGTTCCAGCACCGCGGCGATCCGGTCATTGACATCGCCGCTTTTTACGGGCTTTGGATACTCTTCTGCCGGAATCGGGTTCCTGTCAAGCGCGGATGTCAGATGCTCCGAGTGAAACAGATAATCCGCAAAGGTAATCTTGCGAAATGAGGGCAGCAGCAGATTCTCGCCGAAGCTCATATTCTCGAACAGTTCCTCTCTGCTTCCCAAATGAGCGGCGGAGACGACACGGTTTTTGACAAATTCCGGATACTGCCCGTTTTCCAGCCGGTGTTCCCGGATGACACAGTAAGTGCCTGTATCGACACTCCGTCCGGAAAGATTCAGAAACAGCCTTTTCCGGAACTCCTCATCCAGGGCAAGAAGCGTCGTCACTCTGCCTTCCCGGAAAGAGATATCAAGACGTTCCCCTCTCCGGACGACGTGAAATTTTGCCTTCATTTCCTGAGCCGTAAATCCCGAAAGAGCGAAATTTCTCATGCGGTAAAGGATCGCTCTCTGAGAATATCCCTCGTCCGTCTCCTCCGCCGCGCTTCTTCCGCCCGCGTCGAAGCTCTCCCGGTTGATCCTCCGCGTAAAGCTGCTTCCAAGCAGATAGCTTTCCATCTGTTCCGCCGAGCCGAAGTCATTTATCCTGCCTTTTTTTACGATTCTCCCGTCACGGAACACAATATAATTGTCCGAAAGAAGCCGGAATACGGCGTACGAATGAATATTGAGAATAACGGCGAGGTGCTTCTTCGCCGCAGCTTCTTTGAGAATGCCCGAATACTCACGGATCTCCTCTTCGGTCATTCCTTCAAATTCGTCCTCGACCACCAGAACCCTGGCGCCGGTCGTACAGGCTCTCGCGAGATCCGCAAGCCTTTTCTCCTTCTCGGACAGCGTCCGGATACGCCTTCGCACATCAAGCGGAATACCCAGCATTTTCACCGCGTTCTCCGCATTTTTCTGAAGCTCCCGCATCTGACGGCCAAGAAGCAGCCAGCCGCTCCCTCCAAGTCCGATGTAATCCGCGCAGCTCCAGTCCCGGAACGAAAGGTTATCCGGCGTCATCCGGTATACGAGGGAATCCAGCTGCTTTCTCGTCGATATATGGCCAGTGCCGATGCTGATCCCGAGTTCACCGGGATTTACAGCCGCCCGTGACGTAAGAAGCCTCAGAAGATAATCTTTTCCGGAAAATGACAGCCCAAGAAACGCCGTGCACTCACCCTCAAAAAGAATCAGATTGATCCATTTCAGCGAGCGTCCAGCGGAATACGGACAGTTCAGATTCCGGATTCTTAAGACTTCCTGTTTCATGATATTACATATTTGCGGGCATCAGGATTTCCACATCCGTGCCCTGTCCCGGTGTACTGTAGACGCTCACCCCGTAATCCTCGCCGTAGAGCAGCTGGATTCTTCTGTGGATATTCGGAAGCGCGATGCCGGTCCTGTGCGTTCCCTCTGACATCTCGAGAAGCTTTTTCTCCGGCGAGTGGATCCTTTCATTGAGATTCTCAAGATCACTCTCCGCGATACCTTTTCCGTTATCGGAGATCATAAGAATCAGATTGTCTTCGGTCAGCGTAACCTCGATCGTGATTCTGCCGTTTTCATCCATATCTTCCAGTCCGTGGAAAATGGCGTTCTCTACCACCGGCTGAATGATGAGCCTCGGAACGAGACACTCGTAGGCAGCAGCATCCTCTTCTTCCACGATCACTTCCAGCTGGAAGCGGTTATTGAACCGATAGCTCTGTATCAGCATGTAGTTGTTGATATTCGTGAGTTCGTCCCTCAAAGTTACAAGGGTTCCCCTTCTGCTGATGCTGTAGCGGAAAAACGCCCCGAGGGCCTCGGTCATGCGGGCAATCTCCTCATTGCCGTCAATAAGCGCCTGGCCGCGGATTGTCTCCAGCGTATTGTAGAGAAAATGCGGGTTGATCTGGCTCTGAAGCGCTGTCAGCTCCGTCTGCTTGTCAAAAATCTGGGCGGTATTCTGCCTCGTAATCTCCGAAGAATACTTAAGAATCAGATCTTCAATCTTTAAAAGGAAGCGGTCATTTCCGGCAGTTTCACGGAGCATCTCCAGGGAAGGGTTTTCCGCAGCCAGCAGATCCACTGCCTTATCTATTTTTCTGTATGGATAATAAGCCTTCAGGAAAAAGAACAGAATAAGAACAGCCTCGGTGAAAAGCCCGGCGATTGCCGCTGCCGATCCGCCGATTCCCAAAAAGACGGCAGCTGCGCACAAAACGGCAAGCACCGCCTGAATTATGAGAAGAAGTCTCAGTTTGTCTGTCAGCTTTATCATCGTATCACCCTGCGCAAAACGGCATCATGCATGAAGCCTTCTGTAGAGAACCGGCTTCACGCCAACAGTCTTTGTAAATGTCTGGCTGAAATGGCGGCTGTCCTTATATCCCACCTTCGCCCCGACTGCCGCGATCGTCTCATTTGTGGTGCGCAGAAGCTCCTTTGCCTTTTCCATCCGGACATGAGTCAGATACGAGCTGAAATTCATCTCTGTTTCTTTTTTGAAAAGGACGCTGAAATAGACCGGATTCAGCGAAACGAGCTCCGCCAGATCCTCAAGCACGATCTTATCCCCGTAATGTTCGTCGATGTAAGCCTTGGCAATTCTGACCGGCTTAGCGGACTCCGATTCCGCCGCCTCCCGCATAAGATCTATGGTTCTTGCGTATTCATCCGCTACATACCCCGAAAGCGCCGGAAGAGAATTGATATTCTGGCAGCGGCTTTGCATCCTCTTTCTGTTTTTCGACAGCTCTCCTTCTTCGCCTTCCATCCTCTCAAAAAGCAGGTCCGTCAGTTCTTCCGCAATTTCGTAGCAGCCGGAATAATCTGCGTTTTCCTCAGAGGTGTAATCCTCAAAGATCTTCCGGACCAGCGCGGAGGCCTCTGCCGATTTATGCGCTTCCATAAGGCCCGTAAGTTCCTCCGCAGCGCCTTTTACCGGACTTACATAGAGCCTGAGGTCCTCAACGTTCTCGCTATAGATCAGTCTCCCGCAGCCCAGATGGATCCGGTTGTTAACCGCCCGGTTCGCCTCCCTGATTGAAATCCTCGTTTCGGGAAACGCTGCCCGCTCGGATCCTATTCCGATCGTCACCTCAAACTGCTCGAACCGGATCAGATAATTCTTGATCTCAGAGAGGATCAGGCTGATGCAGTTCCTGATTTCCTTTGATTTTCCTGATCTGTAATTAAAGAGGCAGTAGATATGCATCGAATCCTTTTCGCAGCAGAGCACCTCATCGGTGAAGCCCGAAAAGTTCTGTTCCACGATCGCCGTTACGCGGTCTGCGATCATCTTTTCTTCTTTCCTTGTGACCACGTCCGGATCCGCTGCGTCGAGTTTTATATCGATTGCGCGGAAGATATCTCCCGTCAGTTCAACAGGAATTCTTCCCTCAGCCTCCATGTCAGTAAACGCACCTGACTCTTCCTGTTCAATGATTGTCCGGAGAAAATCACGGCGGATAATCTGCCTGCTCTCGTCCACTTCCCGCTGCATCTGCTGCTTCTCAATCGCTTCGCGGCGCTTGTCATCGAGCGCGGCGACCGTTTTCGCAAGCGCTTCGTTGAGCTCAGCTTCATTGATCGGTTTGAGGAGATAGCCGTCCACTTCATACTGAAGCGCCCGGTGAGCATACTCAAATTCCCTGTAGCCGCTGAGGACGATAAAGCGGATGTCCGGATACTGCTTCCTCACCATCTCAATCAGGTCAAGTCCGTTGATTTTCGGCATGCGGATATCCGTAATCACGACATCGGGATGATCCCGCTCGATCGCCTGATAAGCATCCTTTCCGTTCTCCACGACGCCGGCGCATTCGAGATGAAGTTCCTCCCAGTGAATCAGCTTTCGGATCAGCTGACCGATTCTGGTCTCGTCTTCCGCTATTAAAAGTCTCAGTTTTTTTTCGTCCATGTTCGATTCCGTCTTTTGTGTAAATGTTGCTGCATTCTCATAAAAAGGATATCAAGCGGGTGTGCCTTTCCCACAGCAGAACATCCGGTAAAGCGGACACTCGCAATCCGCTGCGGCGCTTGGGTGGGGGACTGATCACACGGTTCATAAAAGACCTGCAATTTTCTTGCAAATTTATGCCCGGTATAGAATAATAAAAACAACGTCAGACCGCATTTTTAAGCTGAAACAAGCCAGATGGGAAAGGAGTTTTAAAATGAAAAAAACTTTGCATACCTGTTTTTGCGCAGCGCTTTCCGTGATTCTTCTTTTTTCCGGAACAGTCCCGGCTTTTGCGGACGGAACCTCCGGATATGCTTCCCCGGAGGATGCCGTCACTGCCTACCTTGAGGCTTTCGGCAACCAGAATCTGGATGAGCTTCTGGCGGTATTCGGAGCAGAGTACACTGCCGGCAGATTAGATCTTCCGAAATTGATAGAACGGCAAAGGATGTACTACTATCACAACGACTGGATTGCGGATTCCGGAAAACTTGCCGAGCAGCTGAATATCGAAGCTGTCAGAAACAATGCTGTAGACATCATAAGGGCTCACTATCTGATTCTCACGGAAGCAGGGCTCTTTCACGACGATCCCGGAAAGGTCCGACAGCTTGAAGACGGCAAGTCCGGT
>CADBRO010000159.1 GCA_902797075.1 uncultured Lachnospiraceae bacterium | reverse complement strand
CGATGCCATTTAAGATTGTGCGCAATGATATCACGAAAATGAACACCGAAGCCGTCGTCAATACGGCAAATGACCGTCCGGCCGTAGGGGACGGATGCGATACGGCCATATATAAGGCAGCGGGGTACGAGGAGCTCCTCGCTTACCGAAAGGAACACATCGGCGCTGTAAAAGAAGGCGATGTGTTTATCACGCCCGGATTTAAACTTCCGGCGAAGTATATCATTCATGCCGTGAGTCCTTATTTTGTTGACGGACAGCATCATGAGGAGGAACTCCTCAGATCCTGTTACCGCAAGAGCCTGGCGCTGGCAGCGGAACACGGGATCCGGTCGATCGCATTTCCGCTTATTTCCACCGGAAGCTACGGCTATCCGAAGGAAGAGGGGATGCGGATTGCCGTTGATGAGATCCACGCCTTTCTGCTTGCAAACGACATGCAGATCTATCTGGTTGTCTTCGACGAGAAGGCGACGCAGATGGGAAAAAGGCTGTATCCGGACCTTGAGGCCTATATTGATCTTAACTACGTTGAGGAAAAGCGGGCTGAGGAATATGAGGATGTGTATTTTGCCGCATCCTATGCAGACGAAGCCGTAAGGCCTGCGCACCAGGAGATAAAACCGGGTACATCGGAAAAATGGCGGAGATCCCCGCGTGACTTTGAGGGGCGCGCCTCTCAGGAAGGTGAGAGTTATGCCTGGCACGGCAGAGTGGACCGCGAGGATTCCGCTTGGAAGTATAAAAAGGAGCGCGCCGGGCAGGACCGCGAGGAATCCGCTCGGCCATATAGAAAGGATCGCACCTCGCAGGAACGCGAGGATTCCATTTGGCGGGAGGACGAGGCGCCCATACTCGGAGCGCCAACGTTTGGCAGCATGGACGTGCTTCCGTCCATGTCTTCTCCGCATGCTGCGAATATGCCGCAGGCACATGCAAAAGAAGCATTTGTTCCGTATAAAAAAAAGGACACTCTTCAGGAGGAAGAGGAGCAGCTTGAAGATCTGGAGCGGGGACTCGCGGCAAGGATGGAGCATCTGTCCGATTCATTTCCGGAGTACCTGATGTATTTGATCCAGTCGAAGGGTATGGAGAACGCCGAGGTATATAAAAGGGCTATTATCGATAAAAAGGTTTTCTCCAAAATCAAGAATAATGCGGATTATCATCCGCAGAAGCTTACGGCTCTCTGCCTTTGCATCGGCGCCAAGCTCAACCTTGACGAGTCGAAGGATCTGCTCTCCCGCGCGGGATACGCCCTTTCGCCCTGCGACAAGACGGATATTATTTTCTCGTATTTCATCGAGCATGAAATCTATGACATGATTGAACTCGATATACAGCTTGAAGAGCACGGACTGCCGTGTATTATATCTTAACGCCGACAAGAAGGGTGTCATATGAATAAGCTTCTGATCAAAAACGCGAAATGCATTATTTCTGTCGATGACGAAGACCGCCTCTTTTACGATGCGGATATGTTGATTGAGAACGGCGCGATCAAAGAGATCGGGCAGTCGCTTGACGCTGAAAATGCGGACGTTTACGACGCGGCGGGATGCTTTGTCTATCCCGGCCTCATTAACACGCATCATCACCTTTATCAGACCTTCACGAGAAATCTGCCGGAAGTGCAGCGCATGGAGCTGTTTCCGTGGCTGGTTTATCTCTACGAAATCTGGAAAGGGCTCACCCCGGATACGGTGTATTACAGCTCCCTGACGGGCCTGTCGGAAATCCTGCGGTACGGCTGTACGACCTGCATGGATCACCACTATGTTTTTCCGAGGGGAATGGAAGCGGATCTGATCGGTGAGCAGTTCCGGGCGGCGGATGAACTCGGGATGCGTTTTCATGCAACGAGGGGAAGTATGTCCCGCGGAAAGAGTGACGGAGGGCTTCCGCCCGACAGCCTCGTTCAGGATGTCGACGCCATTTTGAAGGACAGCGAACGCGTAGTTCGTGAATACCATGATACTTCGCGATTCAGTTTTCATCAGGTTTCGCTCGCCCCGTGCTCGCCATTTTCCGTTACGACAGATCTTCTGAAGGAGTCCGCGGTTCTCGCGAGAAGTCTTGGCGTAAGGCTCCATACGCATCTGTGCGAGACGATTGATGAGGAGAATTTCTGCAGGGAAATGGTCGGGATGCGCCCGCTTGCGTACATGGAATCCTGCGGATGGATCGGCCCGGACGTGTGGTACGCGCATGGAATTCATTTTAATGATGAGGAGCTGAAGATTCTGGCTGATACGGGAACGGGGGTCGCCCATTGCCCGGTGTCGAATATGAAGCTGTCATCCGGCGTCTGCCGTATCCCCGAAATGCTGAAGCTCGGCATAAATGTCGGCCTCGCGGTGGACGGATCGGCCTCCAACGACTGCTCGAACCTGATGGCTGAAATCCGCGCGGCCTATCTGCTGCACCGCTTAAGCAGCAGTGAAAAAGCCCCGACGGGCTATGATATTTTGAAAATGGCGACGCGCGGCAGCGCGGCTGTTCTCGGCCGGGACGATATAGGATACCTTGCGCCGGGAATGGCAGCGGATTTCTTCCTGATTGATACAAGATCCATGGATCTTGTCGGCGCGTGCGAAGATCCGGGAAGCCTTTTCGGTACGGTGGGATACTGCCGTCCTGCGAAGGCGGTCTTTGCCGGCGGAAAACAGCTGACAGAGGATGGGAGAATCCTTGCGGTTGACGAGGAGAAGCTGAGGGAAGAGGCCTGTGCCGAATTCCGGAAGCTGATGGACAGAAGATAAAGTCTACTCGTAGGACAATTCCCACACCTCCGAGAAAGTTGCGAGCGGCGTATCCGTCAGCATGCAAAGCATGACAAATGCCTCAAATGAATTTACGAGATAGAGCTTTGCAAATCCGCACTCCGTGAGAACCTGATTGGTTTTGTCGATAAACAGGCGGCAGCGCTCATCGGGAATTTCCTCTATGTACTTCTGAGAGTAGATAAAGAAAACAAGTGTGATTAAATCAGCCCGGCCGACGGGCTGTTTTTTCTTTAGTATCCCGTCGATTTTCTGGCGGCTGAGACGCTGGTTGCGAAAGTGATTCGACAGGGTTGAAAGCGCAAGCTTCTGCATATTTCCGTCTTTTGTGACGGGGACACCGCTGAAGATGAATTTTTCGACATCAGCTGGAGAAATGTCTGAGGCAGCCCTGGTTTTTCCTGTATTTTCCGCGTCCTCATTATATACATCCGCGATGATCCGCCTGCATTCATCGAGAAGTTCCGTGAAGATGCGAAGAGAATTATTTTCAGCCCGCTCGGAGATTCTGTTGGTTTTCAGATAGATGAGGTATTTTTTCAGCCCGTCCTCATTTGTAATATCAAAATAATGGTTTACGGGAAGCCCCGCAGCCGCCTCTACCGGAGATACAGGAGCTGTTCCCAAGTCTTCATCCTTCAGTTCACTGTAATAATTCAGCAGAGCTTTCGCTTTGGCGTAAGGCAGCTGGTTTCTGAAACAGAACCAGAACACGGTTTCGCGGACGTCGCTGAAGTTGAAATTATCCTCATTTAAAACCTTTGTGAGAAAAGCGGAAGCGTCTTCATCCGTCATTCTGAGTCCGAAACCGAGGAGAAACACGGCGTCTCTTCGCACACTGTCCTGGGAAAGCCACGATTTAATGATCGCGGAAGATTTTCTGGTTGTAGGCTCGAAGGAAAATGGCGCCCGGTTTTCCTCAAAGGAGTAATGCAGAAGCTCCGCATATTCATGATCGGATACCTCGCCGAAGGCGGCGTCAAAACCGGCGCTGTTCCAAAGATAACGCTTCAGCTGATCCTTGAAAGAAACCAGCTGCAGTCTGTTGATCAGAAAGAATTTGATGGTGTCGGCATCCATGTTTTCAAATTCCTCTGAGTCAACGGTCCGGTGGATGCCCCGGATGGCTTTTCTTGTAAAGTCGAAATCACGGATTGTTTTAGTCAGATCCAGAGAATCAAATATATCACTCATTTTTTTACCCGCTTTTCACAAATAGAAAGATGATACAAAACACTATAGCACGAAATTCTGACCGCGTCAGAGGTGACGGGAACATTTACTTTACAGAACCGGAAACAGGAGATGCTAATCTTATATTGTTCCGTGAGAACACCAACGACATCAGGGAAAGATACTCTCGAAATCAGTTTATGAGGGGTCTGCAAAATGCTTTCGGGTTCGATGAAGCTTCGAAAGACATTTTAGAGAAGTATCTAAAGATTTCATACGTTTACTGGTGCAACACAGGAAACAGGGTGGTAATCAGAGTGGCTGCTGATACCACCCTGTTTGCCGTTTAAGGACAGGTATGGCAGCGCTGTCAGCAATTAATCGTAAGCAATCTGCATGTTTCCGAATTCATTCTATCAATCGGAATGATGCGGTCTGTAAACTAAAAGTTTATAAAATGAGTGAGACTTTTGGCCGAGAATCATTGAATCGTGAAAATTCATCATATATAATTATTATTGACGAAATTGGCGGCAGAGTATGCCGCCGCTTTCTTGTATTACTATTTTTTCTGAGGGGTTGGAAAATGATAGCGGTGCAACTGCCGGAACATTGGCGGGATTGGATTTTAAAAGAAGAGCTGGGGAGGGGGTCTTTCGGAGTTGTCTACCGGGCGGAAAGAAAGCTCGGAGAAGACACCTTTTCCAGTGCAATTAAAGTAATCCGGATTCCGGATTCTGAACAGGAAAAAAACGCGGTCCTTCTGGAAATTACGGACGAAGAATCCAGAAAAAAATACTACGCGGATACTGCGGCGTCATTTATGAAGGAAATAAAGACGATGGCGCAGCTTCGCGGGAACTCTTACATCGTATCGATTGAGGATTATGATGTCGTTCACGACGCTGAAAATGTGCAGTGGACCATTTTCATCCGAATGGAGTTTCTGGAGAGTTTTCGCTCGTATCAGATCAACAATGAGATTGACGATGAGCTGGTTGTGCGGCTCGGGATTGATATCTGCCATGCGCTGAGTCTGTGCGAAGAAAAGGGGATTGTCCATCGGGATATTAAGCCGGACAATATTTTTTATTCCCAGACAGGTACATTCAAGCTGGGAGATTTCGGAACCGCCAGGCGGACGGAATTTACGCGAAGTGTTTATTCTTTTGCGGGAACACGGGGCTATCTCGCTCCTGAAATCGAAAAGAATCAAAAATATGATAACCGTTCAGACATCTATTCCCTGGGTATTGTTCTTTATAAGCTGTTAAATCGAAACAGGGATCCCTTTCTTGATACAGAAAAAAAGATTATCACGAGCAGTGAAAGAGGCGCGGCGATCGAGAAGCGCCTGAGCGGCGTCCCGCTTCCGCCTCCGGTGGAAGGCGACGAGCGGCTTAAGAAAATCATTCTGAAGGCGTGTGCCTACGATCCCGCGGAGCGATATCAGAACGCGGACGATTTCAGGGAAGATCTTGAAAAGGTGCTTGCTCGGGAGAATCGGGATAACCGGGAAACACCCGGCGGGCATGAGAGGAAAAAAACGCGGACAGGCGTGCTCAAAATGATTTTGATCGGGGCTGCGGTTTGTCTGGCTCTTTTTCTTTTTCTGCGGGGCGGATCAGAAAAAATCGGTCCGAAGATTCTTCGTTCTCTTGAAAATATTTCCGAAAAAACAGAGGTGAAAATCTTCGGCAGTGCATCTTCCGGCGAAAATGCGGAGATCGGCATACCCTGCCGTGTTCTCAATAAATCATTTGAAAATACCGGCAAATATTATCCCGAAATCCTGCTGGACGACAGTTTCAGTCCGGGGATCAGGGCAGCGATCGATCAGGTAAATACGGAACTTAAGAAATCTGCCGCTGATATGGGCGGCGCGGAAGGATATTCAGCGCGAATAACCCGCTCTGACAGTTCTTTTTTCAGTTTCTATACATTTTATACCTTCGACTCCGAGCCGGGACCGGTGGAAACGAACATCAAAGGATATACATTTGACAGCTCGACGGGAGAGGAAGTAGGGCTTCAGGATCTCATGGAGGATCTTGAAGATTCGGCGGAAGCATTCATGAATAATGACAGGCTTCTGATGAAGTACAGCGAGGACAGCTACGCGGATCTCCTTCGCGTGCTGAAGAAGAATCCGCATTGCTGGTGGATTGGATACGACGGGATTCATTTATACTACGGCGGACGGGAAAGCACCATTTCCTTTGCGGACAGCAAGGATATAATCAAACGGCCCTGCGAACCGGTTTCGTCTGATTTTGCCGGGCTGTTCTCGAAAACCTCGCTCGATGATCTGACCCGGTACTATTATGTTCTGGGAAAACGCGAATACTTTGTGGATGAAGAGCTTTTTGACGACGGTTCTACACAGGTAACGGTCTACAATAATACCGGATCATCGTTCAGGTTCCACAGGGAAGCGGGAACGGGAATACTGATCATGAAAGTCTATTATGTGGATCTTCATGGCAAAAATATGATTCTCCTGCAGACGATGGACGAAGAATCCTCCAACTGCGAGATTCGTGTTTTCGAAGTAAACCAGAACGGCTTTACGGAGAAAGCGAATGTCGAGGGGTACATCGAGGACGGCCTCATTT
>CADBRO010000158.1 GCA_902797075.1 uncultured Lachnospiraceae bacterium | reverse complement strand
TAGCAGCGCAGGGGACTACGGACTATCTCTGACTGCCTGATGGATAATTGATTATTCCGGGGTCACGGGATAGACTCCGAATTCGAAGCCGCGCTCCCTGGCGCCGTCGATGAAGTCTCCGAGGAATGCGGTATTGGTATCTGAGCTTGCGTGGAGCAGGTAGATCGCTCCGTTATGCAGCGCGCCGAGCGCCTTCTGCAGGGATTCGTCCACAGGAGGCTGGTTATTCTCGTCGTAATCTCCGTAAGCGTAGGACCAGAATACGGCCTTATATCCGAGATTGTTGACAAGACCGAGCGACTGATTGCTGAAGACGCCCTGCGGATAACGGAATGCGGTCATCTCATAGCCGTAATTATCCTTGATAATATTGTGGAGCGTCATGATCTGGTCGGTCTGCTCCTCGATGGAAAGCGACGGCATGACCGGGTGCGTACAGGTGTGGTTGCCGAGCTGATGGCCCTCGTCGAGCATTCTCTGAACGAGCTCCGGACGCTCGTCGACAAAGTTCTTCGTGAGGAAGAACGTGACATTGACGCCCTTTTCCTTCAGTGTGTCGAGGATCGTTATGGTATTGTCATTTCCGAAACCCTCGTCCATCGTCAGATAGATCGTGTTCTTCGTTATGTCCTGGATCCAGTCGACATCAAACTGTCCCCAGCGGCTTTCGTAGTACTCCCAGTCGGTCGGGACATTGTTCTCATCCCGGTTCGCGCTCGAATAGCCGAAATCCACGCGTTCGTTGTCGAGGTCGTAGATATCCCAGCTCTGCCGTTCCGGTTTTTCCGTGGAGAGGAATTCGCTCTTGATATAAGCGGTCTGCCCGTTGTAGTCGATCTCGGTCCAGTCACCATTTTCACCGGTTTTTGTAAATGCGTCGCCGCGCTTTGTTTTACCGAGAATCTCGCTGTCCGTGCCGGCGCCGGAGCGGATATTGACGTCGCTTGAAGTTACGTAAATGGTATTTCCGGAAACTTCTTCCGGCTGAGCCGCTGTGCTCTCAGGAGCTTCAGGTGCCGGGGTTTCCGTCACTTCCGGTTCCGCCTCTGCGGCCGCCGATAACGACGCGTCAGCTGCGGCGGGAGCGGCAGCAGCTGTGCCGTCCGTATTGCCGGCTGCCGCATTGTTGTCTGCGGTGACGAAGTTCGGGTCATCTTCATAGTTCTTCATGTCGATGCCATTTTCAGGATCGTAGATGGTGCCGGATATGATATCCCCGTCTTTTTTCGGGGAGGTATCCACCGGCGCGGCCTCGGAAGCGGCAGAGGCTGTTCCGGTCCCGGTGCTCGGTGAATTTCCCGCAGCCTTTCTTGTAAGTCCGGTGAGCGTGCCGTTTTTGGTAAGTCCGGTGAGCGCGAGGACAAGGCCTGCGACGATCACTACCGAGATGACCGCTAGGAACGCGATCAAGCCATTATTCTTTCTTTTCCTTCTCTTTGCCATGCTGCATCTCCCCTGATCTTTGTACTTAGATAAGAACCCCTTGCAGTAATCTGTATTTTGGTTAATACATTAAGGAATATCCTATCATCAGGCGTAAGAGGTGTCAAACTATTCACGTTTTCCGTAGCGCAGCGGCCGTGCGACGGTGCGGTTGAAGAACTCGATCAGCGGCCCCATGAAAAATGCGGTGATAATGGTTCCGATACCCGGAACGATGCCGAATAAAAAACCTAGTCCCGTGCAGATCAGATCCGTCGTGACACGCACGATGCGGAAATCCCAGTGTTTTTGCTCCGAAAGCGCAAGCGCGATCGCGTCGTAGGTTGAGACGCCCAGATCTCCGGTAAAATACAGCGCCGAGCCGAAGCACATGATGATGATCGCGGCGATCAGGAACAGCACGCGGAGCGGCAGCGACGGCGCGGGAATGGTTTTCTTCCAGAAATTGAAGGAGAAGTCGACCACGTAGCCAAGAAGGAAGAGGTTGATAAACGTGGCGATTCCGATCTTCTTCTTATCGAGGAAGAAATCTCCGATCAGAAGAACCAGATTGATGATCATGTAGACAGTGCCGAACCGGATCAGAGGGTGATCGGGGTCGAACTCCTGCAGAAAACGGAAGCCCGATCCCTGCATCAGGAACTGGACCTGATTCCAGATGCCGTGGGCGAGGACCTGAAACGGATCCATGCCGAGGGTTGAAAACTGGAACATACCGACGGAAAAACCACTGACCAATACACCGCCGATGGTCATGCAAAGTCTGCGTTTCATTTCAGATGTCATAGCAAATCATACCTCCAAAATCAATCACGTGTCATCATATCGGATTCGCGGACGTAAGTAAATGGAAATATGTGTTTACCCACAGCAACAGTTTATCCGCGTCCAAGGCGCTGACGGACAGGCGGCGGGCAATGCGGTGATCCTATTTTATTTAACGTGCTATTTACAATCTGCCATGTAATGGTGCATAATAATTTCCGTGCAATTTAGCGCATTACACTGTAACGCTTTACCAAAGACAAGTGAATCCCCCTGCCAGATGTAAAAAACAAAGAGGACCGCGTCTGACTGCAGTGCGGGAAATGCTGAGTTTATCGGGAAGGAGCTTTCTATGCTTACTCTGGAACGGGCAAAAGAGCTTAATCGGGAAATGATCACCGAGCCGCACCTGATCGTTCATTCCATCAATGTGATGGCTGCGATGGGAGCGATGGCGGATCATTTCGGAGAAGACAGGGAACACTGGATGGCGGTCGGATATCTTCACGACTACGATTATGAGAAGTATCCGGAAGAGCATCTGCAGCACACGGAAAAGGAGCTTCTGGCGGAAGGCGTTCCGGAAGAGGATGTCCGTGCGATCATGAGCCACGGTTATCATATTCTTAACGACGTTGAGCCGGTTACGAATATGGAAAAAAGCCTGTTCGCGGTCGATGAGCTGACGGGGATCATCGAGGCCTGCGCGAGAATGCGACCGCTGGGAATCACGGATCTCGGCGTTAAAAGCTTCATGAAGAAATTTAAGGATAAGCGCTTTGCCGCGAAATGCGACAGGGAGCTGATCAAGGAAGGCTGCGGCATGCTCGGCATGGACGTCAGCGAGGTCGCCGCGGTCTGCATAGAAGGAATGAAGCCGTACGCGGCTGAAATAGGTCTGCTTGGAACAGAGCAGGCTTAAGTAAGGAGGGGGATCTATGGTAAAAGTAATTACAGATGTCAACAGCGCCGTCAACGGGTTCGTCTGGGGCGTTCCGATGCTTGTCCTTCTGATTGGAACGGGAATCCTGATGACCTGCCTCACAGGCGTCTTCCAGGTGACGCATTTCCGTCACTGGGTGAGCAAAACAATCGGCGCTGTCTTTACTGATAAAAATGTCACGAAGCACACGGAAAAGCACGACAAATCCATCACGCAGTTCCAGAGCCTGTGTACGGCGCTCGCGGCAACGATCGGAACCGGCAATATCGCCGGCGTGTCTGCGGCCATCGTTTCAGGCGGGCCGGGCGCCATTTTCTGGATGTGGATCGTATCGTTTTTCGGAATGATGACAAATTATTCTGAAAATGTTCTCGGTATCTATTACCGCCGGAAAAACTCCGTGGGAGAATGGTGCGGCGGAGCGATGTATTATCTGCATGACGGCCTCGGCGGGAAACCGGGAATGAAGCAGGTGGGGAAGGTCCTCGCGGTTCTCTTTGCCGTATTTTGCACGATCGCTTCCTTCGGAATCGGCAACATGAGCCAGGTCAACACCATCTCGGCGAACATCAAGGCGGTGTTCGGGATTCCGGCAATCGCGACGGGTATCTTCCTTATGGCTTTTGCAGCGCTCGTTATTATCGGGGGAATCAAGAGAATCGCTTCCGTCACGGAGAAGCTGGTACCGTTCATGGCAATCGCGTATGTGATCGGAGCTCTGATCGTGGTGATCGCCAACGGGGCAAACTTTGTACCGGCGGTGGTATCGATCGTGAAAGGCGCGTTCGCGGCGAAAGCCGTCGGCGGCGGAATCATCGGTTACGGAATCAAGAGCGCGGTGACATGGGGAATGAAGCGCGGCGTGTTCAGCAATGAGGCCGGTCTCGGTTCTTCCGTCATGGTTCATTCGGCGTCCAATATCAAGGAGCCGGTCATGCAGGGTATGTGGGGCATCTTCGAGGTGTTCGCGGATACGATCGTTGTCTGCACACTGACTGCTCTCGCGATCCTGACAAGCGGCGTTGTCGATCTTTCCACGGGACATATGATCTCCACGCAGGAGAGCACAGCGCTCGTGTCGGAGGCATTTTCAACGGTATTCGGAAAAGGAGGAAGCGCTTTTATCGCGATCGCGATCCTCATGTTCGCATTCTCGACGGTGCTTGGATGGAGCCAGTACGGAATGCGTGGCTTCGAGTATCTCTTCGGAACAAAGGCGACGATTATTTTCAGAGTGGTGTTCGTGGCGTTCATCCTTGTAGGCGCGACCATGAAGCTTTCGCTGGCCTGGGACCTCTCGGATACATTTAACGGCCTGATGGCGATTCCGAACCTGATCGGCGTCCTTTCCTGCAGCGGAATTGTTATGGCGATCACGCGGAATTATACGGACCGGAAGATTCACGGAAAGAAAGTGGAGCCGATGTATTCGGCGTTCCCGGATATTCAGAAAATGCAGGAAAATGCCGCCAGGGCTGACGGAGAACTGTAATTAATATAGACAGGCGGGTAATCCGCTGGCAGCGGATTACCGTGAAATAAAGCAGAAGTTAAGAAGAGGGGCATGCCTTACGGCGTGTCCCTCTTTAAGAATTCAAAGATATCGTTCCAGTATTTCTCAAGAATATCGTTGCCGGACCGGTAGATTTCATGCTTTGTTCCGGCATAGCGGATCAGGTTTCCGTGGGGGATGGATTCGATAAATTCATACTGCGCCCCTGGCAGTACGTAGGTGTCGTTGTCCGCCTGCAGGAGCAGCACATCGGCTCTTATGCCGGGCAGGTTCTGCTTTCGCATCGCCTCCTGGGAGAGCCTTAGGAGCTGCATCGCGGTTACGTAGGGCGTGACGCACATCTGATACTCGGGATGCTCCTGCTGAAGATTGAAATACCAGTCATACCGCGCGCGGCTAGTGGCCGCGCTGTTTTCGAAATCGGGCGTTTTATTCAGCGGACCCGAACCCGGCATGGGCTTTTTCCCGCGCCTGGTTAAAATATTCACCCCTGCGAGGAAGTAGGCGGCAATCATGGGGACCTGTCCGGAGTTCATTTCCATCATCGGAGAGGTCAGAACCGCTTTTTTGAAGTCGGAGGGATAGTGCGCAAGATAGCACGCGCTGACCGCGCCTCCCATGGAATGGGCGTAGAGATACAGCGGCAGCGATTCCGTATTGGCGGGCTTTACGATGTGGTTCATGAAATGCCGGAGATCCAGTATGAGATCGCGGTAATCCTCGATCAGGATCATCGACAGATCGCCGGTTCCCCTGTAGGAACGGCCGTGTCCGCGCTGCTGGATCATGCGGACGCTGTATCCGTTCTGAAGGAAGTAATATGCGGTTTCATAGAACTTCGGCAATGAGCTCGAGAAGCCGTGGACGAGTACGATGACCGCTTCCGCATGATCCGCGTCATAGCATTCATAGTAGATCGGCTCGCCGTTTTTTCTCTCGAAGAAGCCGGAAGCTTTTCTTGCCTCCAGATACGGAAGGACGGTTCCTTCCATCATTTCGGCATAATTGTCTTCACTGATCAATGAACAATTCATAGATAACCTCGCTTACAGTATCTTTTTTGTCTGTTTTCATAAGGCAGGTGACGCTGCTGCAACTTCCGGTCATGTTCAGATTTTCAGCC
>CADBRO010000157.1 GCA_902797075.1 uncultured Lachnospiraceae bacterium | reverse complement strand
TCTGCGGCATCTGCCCCTGCGGCATCTGTCCGCCTGGCATCTGACCGCCTGGCATCTGCCCCTGCGGCATCTGACCGCCTGGCATCTGTCCCTGCGGCATCTGACCGCCTGGCATCTGCCCATCAGGCATCTGACCGCCTGGCATCTGCCCGTCAGGCATCTGACCGCCTGGCATCTGTCCCTGCGGCATCTGACCGCCTGGCGTCTGTCCCTGCGGCATCTGCCCATCCTGAGTCTGTTCCTGCTGTGTCGTCCCGCCGGTCAGCAGTTCTTCTCCGGCGGTTTCGGATGCTGCCGCAAGCACTGTCGTGTAAGTAGTTGTGCTGACTCCGAGAACCATACTGCAAAGCAGCATTGCAACGATCTTTTTCTTCATGTTTTTTTCCTCCTGCTTTTAAGCTGTATCCCCTCGTCGGAGAACAGATTAGCAGACGAACCTTAGCCGAAGCTTAATTTCAGCGCCGTTTTGTGTGAAGTATCTGTGTCTTCGCCGCCGGCGGCCGCAATTCATGAGCAGCGAAACGGCTTGCGGATGACCGCTTAACAAGCGGTTTCACCGGAGTCTCACAGCTTCAATCTCCGGCCTGTTTATGGTATGATAATTGAACCGGAAGCGGGGCGGACTGCGACGATCCGCTTGGCTTAAAAATGCGGCGGTACCGTAAGGCAGCCGCCTCCAGTCAGGAGGAATACCATGAGATCAATCCGTGATATCTATAAAATCGGAACCGGACCTTCAAGCTCTCATACCATGGGACCGCACGCAGCTGCGGTTAAATTCAGGTCGGAAACGGAGAACGCCGATTTTTACCGGGTGATTCTATACGGGTCTCTTTCAAAGACCGGGAAGGGGCACGGAACCGACAGGGCCCTCTCGGGCGCATTTTTACCGGTTCCGTCAGAAATCATTTTTTCTGAAAATGATCCTGACGACCTGAGGCATCCGAATACATTTGACATGTTCGCCTACCGGGACGGATCTGAGATCGCGAAAATGCGGGTGCAGAGCATCGGGGGCGGAGATATTCTTATTGAAGGCAGACCTTCCCCGGAGGAAGAGGAGGACCTTTATCTTGAGAATTCCTTTGCGGAAATCAAACAGTTCTGCGGTTTCCGCTACGTCGATCTCGTGGATTATGTGGAAATGAACGAGGGACCGGAAATCTGGGACTATCTCGCGCAGGTGTGGGATACGATGAAAAGCACGATCGAGAGGGGGCTTACAACCACGGGGACGCTTCCCGGCGGACTCGGGATCCAGAGAAAAGCGAAAAGCCTCTATGAAACCGTGCTGCCCAATCCGCATCCGGAGGTTCTGGAATGCCAGAAGGTCTGCGCCTTCGCTTACGCGACGAGTGAAGAAAATGCGGACAACGGGGTGGTGGTTACGGCTCCAACCTGCGGGGCCTGCGGCGTACTTCCGGCGGTTCTTTATTATCTTATGGAAAAGCGGAAGCTGACGGACGCGGACGTTATTCACGCGCTCGGAGTGGCGGGACTTTTCGGGGAGCTTGCGAAACACAATGCCTCGGTCTCCGGCGCCGAGTGCGGATGCCAGGCGGAAATCGGAGTTGCCTGCTCCATGGCGGCGGCAGCGGCGGGACAGCTGTTCGGTTATTCCATCGACCAGATCGAGTACGCCGCGGAGATCGCGCTTGAGCATCATCTCGGCCTGACCTGTGATCCCATCTGCGGACTTGTGCAGATTCCCTGCATAGAGCGCAACGCGGTTGCCGCCATGAGGGCAATCAACGCTGCGAATCTCAGCTATTTCCTGTTTTCAAGCAGGGTGATCAGCTATGATATGGTTGTAAAGAGCATGTACCGGACGGGACGGGATCTGAGCCGCAATTACAGGGAGACCTCGGAGGGAGGACTTGCGAAGGCGTATTCGCGCCGCAAGCGATGAAAGGAGGACAAAACACGCCGTTTATTCTGCATTTTAGTTGATTTAAGGTTAATGACAGCGCCATTTTCACAGCATTTCTCTGATGATATAGTAACTGCATAAACAGTCCCCAACTTTTAACCGCACAGATCGGGAGGGATCCGGAATGAGTATCGGAAGAAGGATAGCTGAGCGAAGAAGAGAACTGCACTTAACACAGGATGAGCTTGCCGATGCCGTCGGCGTCAGCGCACAGGCTGTCAGCCGCTGGGAAAATGACTGGAATCTGCCGGATCTCGATAAGATCTCGCAGATCGCCGAAATACTGAAAACAAGTGCGGGAAGTCTGATCGAAAAGAGCAAAAATGAGTACGCCTGGGAAATCCGCGACCAGATGTTTTCGGAAGAGCACATGTTTACCAGACTGAAAACGATTGCAGAGATTAAAAACCTGAGGGAAACCTACCGCGCGCTTTATTATGCCAGGGAATGTCATAAGATTCAGACGAGAAACAAGCAGAAATACTCGGATGTGGTCATACCTTATATCGTGCATCCGCTGATGATGGCCTGTCACGCGCTCTCGATGAGGATTGAGGAAGACGAAACGCTGGCGGTGATTCTGCTTCACGATGTATGCGAGGACTGCGGCGTTCGTCCGGAGGAGCTGCCGTTTTCGGAGCCTGTAAAGGAAGCCATAGCGCTCCTGACCAAAGGCGACCGGAAGGGACTTTCAAAGGAAGAGTATACCCGGAACTATTACGAGGCAATCGCGGGCAACCGCATCGCGTCGCTTGTCAAACTGATTGACCGGTGCAACAACGTATCTACCATGGCGATGTCGTTCGGAGACGAGCGGCTGAGCCGGTATATCGAGGAGACGGAAAATTACGTCATGCCGCTGATGTTCGTATTAAAAAGGAATTATCCCGAGTACAACAGCGCTATATTTCTTATCAAATACCAGATGCTGAGCGTTCTCGAAAGCCTGAAGGCGATGCTTCTGGGAAAATGAGGATCCTCCGGCAGGGAAAGAAAATTCCTTAAGAGGGCTGTCGCGCCGGATGGAAACGTAGTATACTTGCATATGTAACGTATGATATGACGGGCTTTTCGGGTAACTCTCACCGCGGATGCGGCCGGGAGAGTTTAAAAGGGAAGCGGGTGTGAATCCCGCACGATCAGGTCACTGTGTGGTCCGGAAGAGACGCCGGCAAAGTCAGATACCTGCCCGGAAAGTAATTCACGCGCTGCCAGCGACAGCAGTTGAATTTTAGGATCGGTGCAGGCCGGTTTTAATTTGCTGTGTGCAGGGAGCGGAAGCTCTCTTTTTTTCTGCGCCAGGCTGCCTGACCGGGAGAGGCGGAGCGTGTATCGTCAGCATTTAAAGGAGGACATAATATGATGCATAAGATGAAACTGATCTCCGGACTTGCAGCGGCGCTGGCGGCATTTGCGGTATGTGCGGTGTGCGCCGCCGGAGCGGAGTCCGCGCCGGCAGAGGACGTGATCTCCGTAACGGATATGACGGGAAGAGAGATCACGCTTACCGAGCCTGCTGAAAAGGTTGTGGCACTGACTGCAGCGGACTGCGAGATTCTCTATGCGCTGGGAGCGGGAGATCTGCTGGTCGGAAGAGGCGAATACTGCGATTATCCGGCGGAGGTGATGGATGTTCCGTCGGTTCAGTCCGGCTACGATACGAATATCGAGCAGATTATTGATCTTGATCCGGACGTTCTCTTCATGGCGACCATGGCCCAGACGGAAGAGCAGGTAAACCGGCTCGAGGAAGCCGGCATCCGCGTCGTCGTATCCGACGCTCAGGATATTGACGGGGTGTATGAGGCGATCCATATGATCGGCGCGCTTACCGGATATGAGGATAAAGCGGACGCACTCACGGAAGAAATGAAGTCTGTCTTTGCCGATCTGTCTGAAAAGGCGGCGGAAAAGGCAGAGGGCAAAACCGTTTATTTCGAAGTTTCGCCGCTGGAATACGGCCTCTGGGCTGCGGGCAAAGGCACTTTCATGAATGAAATCGCCGGGATGATCGGTCTTAAAAATATCTTCGACGACGTTGAGGGCTGGGGCGAAGTATCAGAGGAACAGGTGATCGAAAGAAATCCGGATTATATTGTAACCATCAGCATGTATTTCGGCGAAGGACCGACTCCGGAGGAAGAGATTCTCGGAAGAGCCGGATGGGAGGAGATCACTGCGGTAAAGAATGACGCCATTCTTAACCTGCCAAATAATGAGCTCTCGAGACCTGCCCCGAGACTTGCGGACGGAGCCGGGATGCTTTATGATTTTGTGTACGGAGCTGAAGAATCGGAGACCGGGAAAGCAGCGTAATGTATGTCTGATTTACTGTCAAAAAAACATAGCGGGAAGAGGCGGAGATCTTTGGCGGTCTCCGCCATCCCTGTTCTGGCTGCGGTTACTGCCGCAGTCATTGTTTTATGCGTGTCGGCAGGATCTGTCAATATTCCCGCGAAAGAGACCGCGGCCGTATTCCTTAAGGCGCTTAAGGGCGAGCCGCAGATCAATACGAAAGCGGCTTCCATTATTTTGAATGTGCGTCTGCCGCGGGTGCTTTGCGTGGCGCTTACCGGCGCGTCGCTTTCCCTTTGCGGCGCCGTCATGCAGGGACTTCTCATGAATCCGCTCGCCGACGGATCGACGCTCGGCGTTTCGTCCGGCGCTTCCCTCGGCGCGGCGGCTGCGATCGCATTTGACATCCGTCTGCCGTTCTTGCCGTTTTCGGCGACCATGGCCATGGCGATGGTTTTTGCTTTTTTGTCGCTTCTTTTTATTCTGTCGCTGGCATACGGCCTGGATCACTCGCTCTCGACAAATACGATTATTCTTCTCGGAATCGTGTTTTCCATGTTCATTTCGAGCATTTTGTCCCTTCTGCTCACATTTGCCGCGGATAAGGTGAAAAATATCACGTTCTGGACCATGGGATCCCTTGCGGGAAGCAGTTACGGAAATGCGGCGGCTCTCGCTGCTGCGCTTCTGCTTTGTTCTTTTGTGATGATCAGAAAATCCGCCGAGCTCAACGCCTTCTCCGTGGGCGAGGAAAATGCCGGCAGCATAGGAGTCGATATCCGCCGGACCCGGCTTGTTCTGCTCATCGCGGTTTCGGTTCTGATCGGCGTATGCGTCTCGATCGGAGGATCGATCGGATTTGTCGGACTCGTAACGCCCCATATCGTAAGAATGCTTATCGGACCGAACCACAGAACCCTCCTTCCGGTCTCGATGTTCGCGGGGGCGGTATTCCTCATGCTCTCGGATCTGATCGCGAGGGTTCTTCTCCGTCCGCTGGAGCTGCCGGTCGGGGTGGTGACCTCATTTGCCGGAGCGATATTTTTTGTCTATATTTTCTACAAAACGGGGAGGCGCGGATAGATGGGAACAATGCTGGAAGCTTCGCATATATCTGTGCAGTACGGCGGAACGGACGCGCTTTGCGATGTGAGCTTTACACTGAATGAGCATGAGTGGATGATGCTGATCGGCCCGAACGGCGCCGGAAAATCCACTCTGGTAAAAGCTCTCCTTGGAGCAATTCCGTGCGGGGGAGAAGTCACGGTCTCCGGAGAAAACTTAAAGACCATGAAAAGTACGGAGCGGGCGAGACGAATCGGCGCTCTGGCGCAAAATCACAGCGTGGGATACGCATTTACGGTGGAAGAGGTCGTTGAGCTTGGAAGATATGCATACGGAAGAGGCGTTTTCGGAAGACGGGACGCCGGGTGGAAGAAAAGCGTCGATGACGCGCTTCGTCTGGCAGGTCTTTCGGAGATGAGGTTCAGAACCGTCTTTGAGCTCTCGGGCGGGGAACTCCAGAGAGTTTTTCTTGCCCAGCTCTTTGCCCAGAATCCCGCGATTCTGCTTCTCGACGAGCCGGCGAACCATCTCGACCTTGTGTACCAGCAGCAGATCTTTACCCTGATCGGAGAGTGGCTTAAGGAACCGGGCCGGGCGGTCATATCCGTGGTTCACGATCTGAGCCTGGCAAAGATGTACGGAACGAAGGCGCTTCTTCTTAATGAGGGAAAAACGGCCGGATACGGAGAGAAACAAGAGGTATTTCAACGAGATCTGTTGAGGGAAGTATACCGGACGGATGTGGATCTATGGATGCGGAGACTGCTTGGAGTGTGGAACGGGTAATTGCGCTTAAGCAAGCGGTACGACTCTGGCACCGAGAAATTCCGCCTCGGCTAAGTCATGGGTCGCCATGAGGATCATTCTGCCCCGGGCTTCCCGGTCTGTGCACTGAAGACAGGCTTCCCTGGTCGCATCATCAAGCCCTGTAAAAGCTTCGTCCAGAATAAGGAGATCTGATTTCCGGACGAGGGCGCGCGCAAGTGCAGCCCTGCGCTTCATCCCGCCGGACAGCTCCGCGGGATAGGAATCGGCGCTGTCGGCGATTCCCAGCATAGACAGGATGCGCATGGATTCCTCCTTACGGGTCGTGCCCGGTGTTTCGTCCGCAAAAAGGACTGTATTTTCAAGAATCGTTTTCCAGGGAATCAGCCTGTCTTCCTGGAAGACGGCGGAGCGGCGAAGCGTGCCGGGGACCCGGACAAAACCGCTTTTCGGGGTGATAAGTCCCATCGCCAGACGCAGTACGGTGGTCTTTCCGCTTCCTGATTTTCCGGACAGCGAAACCCGCTCACCGTCCGCGACGGTGAGCGAGAAGTCTCTGAGAATGATCTTTTTTCGTGAATATCCGAATGTTACGCGGTCAAATATAAGCATATAAAAGCTCCCGGCCGCAAGGCCAAAGAAGAATTACGCGCCGTAATAGAAATCATCGCCCGGCATAGCGCCGCCGACGCTCTTTGCGTTCGCGTCGTACATAACCTGCAGATAGCCGGAAAGCTGCGTCTTCATTTCTTCACCCGTTACGAAGGTGAGTCCGCATTCCGGAAGCGCTTTCGCGGCGAGGGCAGCCTTCGGAATGATGCCGTAAGATTCGCAGAGAGCAGCCGTTCCTTCAATATCGGTTTCCGCACTTTCGATGGACGTCTGATATTCCGCGAGGAAATCGGCGACAGCGTCCGGATGTTCTTCGATGAATTCATTTCTTGCGATTACGCAGCCCATCATAAGCGCGCTGTCATCACCGGAGATATTGTGCCATTCGTCCGCCATGTCAAAGAGCTTGAAGGAGCCCTCATTCTGCATTAGTATAGAGGTTGCAACCGGCTGCGGAGCGAGGATGAACGCATCGGGATCCGAAGCCCATACGCCCGGAAGCTCGCTGCCTTCGGCGACAAAATGAATGTCGACGTCATTGTCCGGATCGAGGCCGTTTCCGGAAAGAACATAGCGGAGAATATATTCCGGGTTGGCTCCCTGCCCGGGCGCATAGATGGTGCTGCCTTTAAGGTCCGCGATGGATTCAGGCTTTTCTCCGGAAGAGAGGAGAGAAAGGACGCTCGTCGTATTGACGGCAAGGACGGAGACGCCTCCCTCGGTTTTATTGTAGAGCGTTGCAGCAAGATTGGTGGCTACGGCCGCGATATCGGCGCTTCCGTTTGAAATGGCTGCCACAACCTCGTCATTTGCTCCGTTCAGCGTGAAGGTATAATCGTTTGCGGTTGTGCCTGCATCTGAAGCAGCCCAGAGATTGAGGGCTCCGATTCCGGTGGGACCCGAAAGAACATAAAAGTTTACTGCCTCGCGGGAAGCCGGATCCTCTGCTGACGAAAGCGAAGCCGGATTCTCTGCTGACGAGACAGCGGAATCAGCGGCGTAAACCGGTGAGGCAAGCAGCGTAACTGCGGTGAGCGCAGCAAGTAATACAGCGGGTTTTTTCATAATATAATCCTCCTGTTAGTATAACAAATCCTTTATTTTGGATCAGCAAGACTAACTATAGCACAGTTTTAACAGAGGGAAAAGCGACGGAAGTGTAAAAAATTTACAAAATTATTAAATAAATGTTGCATTCTATGTGGCTTTCATATATAATCACGTTTGTAAAAGAATTTACCCTTCAAAAATTTTTTTACAACCCCTTATTAATTATTTATACTCCCCTGAAAGGGCTCTGTCGGCTCCCCCGGCAGGGCTCTTTCAACTT
>CADBRO010000156.1 GCA_902797075.1 uncultured Lachnospiraceae bacterium | reverse complement strand
TATTCTGACATTCCGGAAACACCCGCTCGCGCAGTCCTGAGGCGCAGGTCTGTCAATACCGCCTGTGCTGTTTAAGACGGCATCATGCAAAGAATGCCAACGAGCGTATGCTCCGGATGAGGTGAGCTATGACCAAGGCCGTTGACAACAAAACCGTATTCGAATCCATGCCGGTTCCCCGGGCACTGGCCACGCTTGCCGTACCTACGATTATCGGGCAGCTGATTGTCCTTATCTACAGCCTAGCGGATACGTTCTTTATCGGAAGAACCGGAGATCCCCGCATGGTCGCGGCAGCTTCTCTCATCCTTCCGGTATTCAATATCTGCATTCCGATATCTAATCTCTTCAGCACGGGAGGCGGAACTCTCATCTCCCGGCTTCTTGGGAAAGGCGAGACGGACGAGGCGTCCCGCGTGAGCAGCTTCAGCTTCATCGCTGCTGCCGCTGCCGCCCTGCTTTACTCGGCGTTTATGCTCATTTTTATGAATCCGGTGCTTAAGACCCTCGGCGCAAGCAGCGACACCATACAGTTCGCGAAGCAGTATGCCTTCTGCGTCCTCGTCATCGGAGCGCTCCCCACCATCTGGCAGATGACGATGGCCGGCCTCCTTCGAAGCGTCGGATGCGCACGGCAGGCAGGAATCGGCGTATCCCTCGGCGGCATTTTAAATATCGCTCTTGACCCTCTTTTTATGTTTGTCATTCTGCCCCGCGGCATGGAGACCCTCGGCGCCGGACTTGCGACCATGCTATCAAATGTCGCGGCCTGCATCTACTTCCTTGCTGTGATCCGCTCTCTTAAATCCCGCACCGCACTGAGGCTTATTCCCCACAAAGGGCTTCCTTCGCGGAGCAGCCTCATAAAAGTCTTTTCGGTCGGAATTCCCTCAGCTGTCGCGACACTCCTCTTCGACATCGACTATATCGTGATCGATAAGCTCATGACCGGCTACGGAGATATTCCGCTCGCCGCTGTCGGCATCGTTCTGAAAGCCGAGCGCCTGCCGCTCAACGTCGGTATTGGGCTCTGCCAGGGCATGATCCCGCTCGTCGCCTACAATTATTCTTCCGGAAATCATGAAAGAATGAAGCGCGCACTGGACGATACCCGCATAGCAGGTCTTGCGGTGGCCGCGGTCAGCGTCGCTCTTTATCTGATTTTCGCACCGCAGATTATGCGCCTTTTCATCAGTGACGCGGAAACCGTACGGATCGGTACGGGATTCCTCCGCCACCGCTGCGTCGCGACTCCGTTCATGTTCCTCTGCTTCCACCTGGTCTATTTCTTTCAGGCGGTCGGAAGAGGAAAAATATCCCTCGCCCTCGCCGTCATCCGCTGGGCCGTCTTCAACATTCCGATGCTCTTCATATTAAACGCGATCATCGGCATGAGAGGTCTGGTTCTCACACAGATGATCGCGGATATCTTCACGGTAATCGTGTCCTATATTATTTATTTCCGGTTCCGCAGAATGTACGCGTCCGTGATCTCGCCGTAATAGGTGATATGAGCGTCCCGGTTCGCGCCCGGCGCTGATTCGACGTTCTGCGGATAGAATTTCTGCAGAATATCCACCGGAAGATCCGTCAGCTCCTGCTTCTGTCTGTATACTACTTTGCACTCAAGCGTCAGCGGGAATTCCCTGATCGCGGGAACAGAGACGGTATTGCCTTCCACTGTCGTAAGGCCTGCCTCCGCGATTTTATCGAGATCTCTTCCGCTCTTGCTTCCGCAGACGGCAAGGATCTTTTTATCAAATTCTCCCACCGGGATATTGACCGTAAATTCCGGATTCATATCCAGCATCTCTCTCGTGAATCTGCCTTCCCTTACATAGGCGGCGAATACCGGCCTGCTCCAGTTTACGCCGAAGGTTCCCCATCCGATCACCATCGAATTCACCTTGTCCGCCGATTTCGTCGTAAGAAGAATGCCGGCCGGAAGCGCTTTTAATATTTCACCCGCATAGTCCTCAATCTCAATTTTCTCTCTGACGGGCGCAGCCGGTTCCGCAGCAGTTTCCGTCTCCGCAGGCACTTCCGCTACCGGAAACATTCCCGGTGCCTCAGCTTCTCTTGCGATCCCTGCTCCGTCTCTCCACGCTTTATATGCGTTAAGCTCCGGTTCCGTGAACTTAAGCGCCATGGTAAGTACGGCAATATCGTCAACAATTCCGATTACCGGAATCCGGTCCGGAATCAGATCCTTCTTCTTCACCAGATAGATAAACGCGCCGAGGATCGTCACGATCACCTTCGGAGATACCTCCTTGTAGGCTCCCGTAATATAGCCCTTTACCATGGAGATCATAAGGGGAATATCCGAAAGCGACTCCCCGATCGCAGGGACTTCTTTCAGCTTCTCCTCCAGCTGTACAAGAACGCCTTCAACCTTCGAAGGATCGCTGATCAGCTGCTCAGCCTCGGAAACGCCTCTGCTTAGCAGTTCCTTCGCTTTGTCCATCGTCATTTCTTCCATCAGGTTCAACCTCCTTTATAAAATATGATTCCGCTTCACACGGATTCCGGATACTGCCTTCCCGGCAAATATCAGCAAATACGATAACACAATACTTCCGCCCATCAGCGTAAGCCAAGTGACAAACACATTTCCCGAAGCGTAGAGGGCATGCCGGAACCGCACAAGCAGAAAGCCGTGAACGAGGAATATGTTTCCGGAATGTCTTCCGAGAAAAAGAAATACGCGCCCAGGCACCGGTATTTCCGGTCCGTATCTGACCGCCGCTATAAGTAAAACTGCGGCAAGGCTCATGATACAGCCGTAGATCCCCCATCTGTCCGCCGGGTAAATATATTTATAGTCAGTGTAAATGAGGACAAGCGCCGCCGCAAGGCACGCCGGCGAAACAAGAGCTGCGGCAATTCTTCCCGCCGCCTGCCGTTCCTTCAGCTTCGCAAGCCATTTCCCGCACAGACCGAAAATATCGTATCTTGCGGCCAGCACGCCGAAAATGACGATCATTGCGTAGATGCTGTAATGCCCCCCGTAATTTGAAACAATCCCTTCACTTATGAAACGGACGGCCAGATACGCCACCGGGATCAGAAAGCCACCGAAAAGATCCGCGGCGTGGATCACGATCGGCAGTGTGAAGAGCATAACCTGCGCGAACGCCATATACCACCAGATGCCGGCAAGCATCGGAGTTCCGAAGAGATCCGCGATTCCAAAGAAATCAAGCGCTGCGTAAAGCAGGGGATTCGGCGCATATCTTTTCGCCGCGTAGGTGAAGATGAAAAGGGACAGGACAAGAAATACCGCCCAGCACAGCCAGAACGGCTTCATCAGCCGGAGATACCGGGTCTTCAGCCATTTCCTGAGCGCTTCGCCGTCCGGCAGTCCGCCTCCTTGCGAAACCTGCGCCCCGTAGAGCGACGTCCAGCCGTAAGCAGAGATAAATATAAACAGCCAGACGCAGATCCGCGCGGCGGCTCCGGTATTTGCCGTCTGATGAAGGGACAGAAAATGAAGCCGGATGCCATTTCCGGTAATATCGCCTTCCGTTCCGAACAGATGATGCCAAAGGAGAAGGCATACCGCGATTCCCTTGATCATCTGCGAATGATCTTTGGTAAATGATAAGTTTGTTCTTTGTGTCTTCATTACTTCAGCATGTCTTTTACGATCTCGAGAACGCCTCTCAGATTTTCCGTATCCTTAAGAACATCTCCGGTCTCCAGCGAATGGTTCGCGTTCTCCGTAAGATAAAGGGGGATTCCGGTCCGCTTCGCCGCATTTTTAATCTCCGGCGTATCCGCCCACTGGTCCGACGTGCCGTGAAAGGCACATGCGGGCATCTCCGCAAATTCGTAGGTCTCCGGAAGCGGCGTAAAGAGGATACTGCGCACGTGAAGGCCGTGCTTTTTTGCGTAGCAGGAGGCGACGACCGTTCCGATACTTTTGGAGATAAAGACAATGTCCTCATATTCATTCCATCGGACGCATGAGAGCATTTCCTCCGCCTGAAGAAGCGCATGTTCGAAGCTTTCCCGCATTTTCTTCGCGTTGCCCTTTACGTCTTTCCCGAAGTTTCCGTAGGGAACAGGAATCACTTCATACCCGCACTTCGCTGCGAGCTTCCCGCTGTAATACAGCAGCGGCTTGTCGCATGTATAGCCGATCCCCGGAAATATAACCGCGAGCTTCATCCGCTTCTCCTCCTGCCGTCTTCCGCCATTTTCTCTATTATACATTCCGCGGCGGTTTATCAAAACAAAAAAATCGCGTCCGGACCCGCAATCTGTGAATCCGGACGCGCATATGCTTTATGTCGTTTTTTACATGGTCAGCCGGGTCAACCGCCGCCCATGATGCAGACTGCCTGTCAAAGGCAATCAGCAATACGCTTCGCTGCTTTTCTATACTATTTACAGCTTCGAGAAATCGCTGGCCGGATGCTTGCAAAGCGGGCAGATGAAATCCTCCGGAAGCTCTTCTCCCTCGTAGACATAACCGCAGATATCGCAGACCCAGCCCTTCTTTTCCGTCTCCGGCTTCGGCTTGACGTTCTTCTGATAATAGGTATAGGTCATCGTCTCAATATTATTTAAGACGACCGATTCCGTGATGTCGCAGAGGAACATCCAGTGGGAGCCCATGTCGACCACATCAAAGACCTTCAGCGAAATATAGGCGTTCGCGTACTTCGTCAGATAGGCAACGCCGTTCATTGCCACGTCGTAATGTTCATAGTCCGCGAACTTGTCGACGTCGCGTCCGGACTGGAAGCCGAAATGACGGAATTCCTGGAACGGAGCCTGTTCATTGAGGACGCAGACGTTCATGACGCCGGTCTTCCGTACGACGTCCGCGGTATAATTCACCTTGTTGAGATTCACCGCGATCCGGTCCGGATTATTTGAAACCTGGGTGACCGTATTGACGATCTGGCCGTTCTGCTTCGTTCCGTCGTTGCAGGTGACGACGTAGAGACCGTATCCGATCTTGAAGAGGGCCGTCGGATCCATCTTCGGTTCCTCCGTGACCTCGATCTTCTCGTAGGGCTCGGCAAGCTCTTCTGTAAGCGCCTCGAGCGCAGCCCTGCTCTCGTCATTGAGGGCAGACAGGATCGTCACGTTGTTCTTTGTAAATGTAAGATCCTTGCAGGTTGCAAGCATCTCTTTCATCACCTTCATGGCTGTCGGCGCCCAGGAGCCGTTCTCGATGAAGGCGATTCTTCTCTTCTGATAGCCTCTCTCCGTGGGGTGGCCGATAAACTCACGCATATACGGGAAAATGCCGGCGTTGTAGGTTGTCGTCGCAAGAACCAGCGTATCGTAGCGGAACGCGTCCTCGACGCATTCATAGATATCGTCCCTGGCCAGGTCATTCAGCGCCACCTTCGGAACGCCGGGCTTTCTCAGGTTCTCCGCAAGGATCTCGGCGGCTTTCTTCGTGTG
>CADBRO010000155.1 GCA_902797075.1 uncultured Lachnospiraceae bacterium | reverse complement strand
CGGATTACACGGCGGCGCTGTCCGACAATATCAACGCGGGCACAGCGAGAGTAACGGTAACCGGAAAGGGAAATTATACCGGAACCGTCTCGTCGACATTTAAGATCAACGCCGCGTCGATCAGATCCGCAGTCATCTCGGGACTTACGGAAAAGACGTATACGGTCGCGGCGATCACCCAGGATCCGGTGGTGAAGCTCGGAAGCAGAACGCTCAATAAAGAAACGGATTATACGGTGTCATTTACCGGAAATGTGAACGCGGGCACGGCGACGGTAACCGTGACCGGTAAGGGCAATTACACCGGCACCGCTTCGTCGACATTTAAGATCAATGCAGCGTCGATCAAAACTGCAGTCATTACGGGACTCACCGACAAGACCTATACGGGCAGTGCAATCACACAGGATCCGGTGGTGAAGCTCGGAAGCGTGACGCTTAAGAAGGGCACGGATTATACGGTGTCATTTACCGGAAATACCAATGCCGGTACGGCGGCAGTGACCGTGACGGGCAAAGGCAACTATAAGGATACCGTGTCCTCAGAGTTTACGATTAATCCGTTATCCATCGAAAATGCGGACGTCCCGGAGATCGGTTCCGTCGTTTACAGCGGCGCGGCGCACACACCGGTTCCGACGGTCAGCGTCGGCGGCAAGGCGCTCGTGAAGGATCGGGATTTCGCGGTTTCCTACGAGAGCAACACAAATGCCGGCACAGCAACCGTGACAATTACCGGCAAGGACAATTGTACCGGTACGGTTACGAGAACCTTTGAGATCGAAAAGGCGGAGCAGACGTTTACCGCCAAAGCATCCGCGTCCTATCTCATCATGGGACAGTCCCTGACGGTTACCGCGGACGGAGCTGTGGGAGCTGTTTCATTTAAGTCGTCGAACAGCACGATCGCTACGGTTACGGTGGAGGGCAAAGTCGCTTCGAAGAAGTGCGGAAAGGCAACCATCACCGCGGTGGCTGCGGAGACGGAGAATTATAAGGAGACGCCGAAAACGGTTATCGTACGGGTTTATCCGAAGCCTCCGGCACAGGTCACTGCAGCTAATCTTGCGGGAGGTATCAAGCTTACCTGGAAGAGATCCGCCGGCGCGAACGGATACATCATTTACAGGAACGGCACTAAGATCAAGACGATCTCAGGTGGAGCCACTCTGACCTGTACAGACAAGACTGCGACGACCAACGCCGCGAAGTACATCTACAAGGTCTACGCAAGAGGCGCAGCCGGCAGCAGCAAGACCTGCACTACGGTGACGATCTTCCGGCTTTCAAGGCCGGCGCTCAGCTCCGTGAAGAATATCAAGACAAGACAGATGAAAGTCACCTGGGGCAGAAACTCGAAGGCCAGCGGCTACGAGATCCAGTACAGCACGTCAAAGACCTTTGCGACGAACAACCGGAAGGTTACGGTCAGCAAAAATGCCACCGTCACGAAGACGATCGGAAATCTCGTCAAGGGAAAGACCTATTACGTGAGGATCCGCTCCTATAAGAGCGCGTCGGGAGTGAAATCCTACTCCGCATGGAGCACGATGAGGAGTGTGAAGATCACGGCGTAAGCTTTACCGGAAACCATCCGCCTCGGTGGGGACTGCAGCTGATTGCAAGGATATATGTCTGAGACCTTTTAAGGGAAACCACTGGCCCCGGCGAGAATGAAAAGACACAAAAAACGGGAGATACAGCTTTATGCTGCATCTCCCGTTTTGAATTTCACACATACAGGCAGATAAACGGATTGCATAAGCCTGCCCGGTTCTTTACCCCATAAAGCGCCTTCTCTTTGATCTGGTGAGCCAGATCACAAAAGGCACCATAGCCGCCGCGATAATCAGCGCCCATCCCCATGCGGGAACGTCGAATATGTTGAAGCAGCGGACGTTGATCCACATCTGATTGATGATTTCATTCTTTTCCGTATCGAAGAAAATCATGATCGAGGAGCGCCGGATCGCTTCCTCCGATGGATACTGCGCTCCCAGCTGCCTGGAGAGCTGCTCCGTCGGGGCTGTGAGAATATAATCCTCGTCCGCCGGGTCGTCCGAGAAGAAATAGCCGAGCGGATAATCCGTCACGTCTTCCTCGTCTTCTTCAGCGCCGTAACACTAGTCGGCGTATTCGACGATCCTGCCGTCGTCCCCGCCGCTGATGACAGAGGTATAACCGATATAATACATGTTCCGGATCACGTTGTCGGGGCGTGAGCAGAAGTTGATGAAGGCTTCGGCCGCGTGCTGCTTCGCCGCATTTTCACCGATACCGCTTTTCAGCATGACCCATGCGTCGAAATAGATGTTGGTGGATTCCTTTGGCACCGCGAAATTCAGGGTGTAATCGTCTTCATCCGCCTGGTCCATCGTGTAAACCGCATCGCCGGACCACTGGTAATTGGCCAGGACCTTTCCGGTAATCATATCCGCTTTGCCCGAATCCGTCTCAAAGGAGTAGAGATTATCCTTGATGTCCTGAAGATAATCCTGTACAACCGCGATCGTCTCGGGAGAGACGTCGTTCATTTCCTCCTCCAGACGCCTGGAGTAATCCGGCGCCGAGGTGAAGGCGGGATCCGTGAGCAGATCGGATTTCAGAGCTCCGACAGCCGCGAAATAGGAGTCGCGCACGTTGTCCTTGATGGTAACCTGACGGTTGAAGCGCTTGTTTCCGAGAACCGTCCAGGTTGAAGCTTCTTCTTCCGTGAGCTCCTCCGGATTATATACGATTCCCGTGATGCCCCACATATATCCGGCCGCGTATTTGCTCCAGGCTTCTCCGCCTGTTTCATGCTGGTCAAATATATTTTTGATATAAGGGGAGACGCCCCGGACATAGTAGTTGTTTTCGTTGGATTCGTCGAAGAAATCGTCGGAGAGGGGGACGAGTTTTTCCTCATCCATCAGCTTCATAAACATGTATTCCGAGGGACAGACGATATCGTAGACGTCGCCCATGGTCATCATGTTGTAGAGATCCTCATTCGTTCCGAAGGTGGAGTATTCGACATTTACCGTAATGCCGTAGGTCTCTTTATACCACTCCTCGAAATCATGGACCATGGAGTTTTCGCCGAAGATATCGCCGCTTTCAAGATCGATAAGATCGCTTTCTTCCCAGTCTCCGAGGTCGATGTACTCCTCCCAGTTGCAGACCCTTAAGGTTACCTTATCTTCGGAGCCCTCCGATTCCGCAAGAACTGTATGCGGCGCGCACAAGCAGCAAAGAGCGGTTATGACCGAAAGCGCGGCAGCGGAGCTTATTTTCCGCATTTTTGAAAATGGGAGAGTAGGCGTTTCAGTTCTTCTCATACCGCATGTTCCTCCGTTTCTTCTTTTTTCGCGCTGCGGAGATTTGACACCGTGACCACCAGTACAACAGCCACGAAAATGACCGCGCAGAGCGCCCAGAGAGCTGTTTTTATGGAAGTCTGGGAACCTTTCGTGGCATTTACGACATAGGTGCTGATTGTGTCAAATGTCGACGGCTTTGTGTAGGTCGCGATGAAATAATCATCCAGCGACAGCGTGATGGCCAGCGCGAAACCGGAGATGATTCCCGACGCGATCTGCGGAAGGACCACGCGTCTTAAGGCCCGGAACGGCGTGGCGCCCAGGTCAAGAGCCGCCTCGTAGATGTAAGAGTCCATCTGCTTCAGCTTCGGAATGACCGAGAGGTAGACGAACGGGGCGCAGAGCACCACGTGACCCGCCACCAGCGGAATAAAGGTATCCTTGTCGATGAAAAGAACCTCTACCAGCAGGATGCACAGAGAGAATCCGGTAACGACGTCCGCGTTGATTACGGGAACCTGATTGAGGGAATTATAGACGATTCCCAGCCTGCGCGACGAATAAAAGGAGCCGATCGCGCCGAGCGTACCGAGCAGGGTCGCGATGGCGGCCGATCCGACAGCCAGAAGCAGGGTTCCGATAATCATGTTCCGGAGCTCCGGAGTGGTAAAGAGCGTCACATAGTTCTGCAGAGAGAATCCGCGGATCGCGCCGATGGTCGTCGAGCTCGTAAAGCTGTACAGAATCAGAATCAGGATCGGCGCGTAGAGGAAAATCAGTACGAGGATGATAAACAGTCTTTTAAATGATTTAGTCATAGCAGCGATCCTCCGGCACCTGAAGTTTTTGAGTCATCGCTTCCTCCGGTCAATATGTTGAATACGATGATGATGGCCAGCAGAATCAGGGCGATCATGGAGCCTCCGTGCCAGTTGTACGCGGAGAAGTAGCTTCCGATCAGGCTTCCCATGATATACGTGCTGTTGTAGAGCATATCCAGAACCACGTAGTTCGTCATGGCCGGCAGAAATACCATCGAGACGCCGCTGATGATTCCCGGCATGGACAGAGGAAGCGTAACCTTGAGGAATGCGCTCCTGTCGTTGGCTCCGAGATCCTTGGCTGCCTCTATAAGAGACGGGTCAAGGCGGGAGATGGTGTTGTATATCGGCAGAATCATGAACGGCAGAAAGTCATATGTCATGCCCACCACCGCGTTAAGGAACGGAAACTTCGCAAGATTCCCCTCGATCACCGTCAGGATCTCCTTAAGAGCTGTGATCCTGAGGGAGAAGTTGATCCACATGGGCATGATGAAAAGAAGCAGCAGAACGCCTTCTCTCCGAAAGCCTGCCGTGGCGAGAAAATACGCCGACGGATAGGCGATGAGGAGACACAGCGCCGTAGTCACGATTGCGACCGCGAAGCTGTAGGCCAGTGTTCCGATTGCATTCGGATCGGTAAAGAAACCGGTGAGATTTGAAAATGTGAACCTTCCCTGCCCGTTCGTAAAAGCGAAATAGAACAGAACCAGCAGCGGGAGCACCACAAAAAAGATCAGAAAGACCAGATACGGAATCCCGAGACTTTTCCTTGAGAATTTGAAAATATGCATCGTTCGGTATTTCTCCTTGAAAGTACTTCCTATTTTTTGAGGCTGAAGGACATTTTGTCGATCGGCATGATCAGACCTACGTGGTCGCCCATATTCCAGAGGTATTCATCAGCGACGATGAAATCCTGTCCGAGCTCGGAGTGAACGACATAACTGTAGTGGTCGCCCTTGTAGACCAGGTGGCTGATGTGTCCGTCCACGAGGCCTTCTTCGATCTGGTCCGTCATGCGGATATCCTGCGGATGGATCTCGACCATGATTCTGGTCCGCTTCGGGTCAATGACGTCGCCGACGGAATCCACCAGGGTTCCGTCCGGAAGCCGGCTTGATCCGGGGATGATTTTCCTTACGCTGGTATCGAGAAGGGTTCCGTTGTACGTGAGCTTGAAATCGGGCCGGATGTCCGCCATGAAATAGTTCGTGACGTTACCGGTGACCATGATGTGGATGTTGTCCGGATCCACCTTAAGGCCTACGGTTTCGCCGACCTTCGGAGACGTCACCGACTGGATCACGACTTCGTTCTTGCCGGACAGAACAGTGATTTCATAGTGAATTCCCTTGAAGATCACGGATGTGACTTCTCCCTTTACCGTTCCTTCTTCCGGTTTTGTGATGATGACGTCCTCGGGACGCACGACAGCCGTGATGTAGGTTCCTTTCTCCACGTCGTCGACGCAGTCGAAGTCGCCGCCGCAGAAGCGGGCCTTCAGGTGATCGGTCATGATTCCGTTGAACAGGTTGCTGTCGCCGATGAAGTCGGCGACGAATACGTTCTTCGGTTCATTGTAGATATCTTCGGGAGTTCCGATCTGCTGGATCCGTCCGTCGGACATAACCACGATGATGTCGGACATCGTCAGGGCTTCCTCCTGATCGTGGGTTACGTAGATGAACGTGATGCCGAGCCGCTCGTGCATTTCCTTCAGTTCCAGCTGCATTTCCTTGCGCATCTTGAGATCGAGGGCTCCGAGAGGCTCGTCGAGAAGGAGAATCTCGGGCTCATTGACCAGTGCCCGGGCAATCGCGACTCTCTGCTGCTGTCCGCCGGAGAGCGTATGAACAGAGCGTCCTTCGAATCCTTCGAGGTCTACAAGCTCGAGAACATGTTTTACTTTTTTGGAAATGACGTCGCCCGGGAGCTTCTTCTGGCGGAGTCCGAAAGCGATATTTTCATAGATGTTCATATGCGGAAACAGGGCGTACCGCTGGAACACCGTGTTGATTGGTCTTTTATAAGGCGGAAGATTCGAGATATTCTTTCCGTTGAGGAGAATCTCGCCTTCTGTGGGAAGCTCGAAACCGCCGATCATACGGAGAGTGGTCGTCTTGCCGCAGCCTGACGGCCCGAGGAAGGTGACAAATTCACCTTTGCGGACGTAGAGGTTGAAGTCTGATACGGCAGGGTCGCCGCCCTCTTCATAGATTTTCGTGATGTTCTTCAGCTCAATGATTTTTTCACTGCTGCCTGCCATTCCGGGTCCTCCTTTTTGCATAAAACTGGATATATAAAAAATGCCCGGCGCTTTCTGCCGCCGGTCATGCTGATTTCTGGCGCGCCGCGGACGCGTCCGCGGTACCCTGCAAAAAAACTCTCAAGCCGGATTATAACAGAAACTATATGCAGGTGAAAGCATAGAAATGCACTAAAAGGGTTGAAATGAAACATCGCCCAATGGTAGCATGATTTTTACAGGAAAGTATCGTATAAACTCGGGGGATGTGTCCCGATCGTTCCGACATTTCATGACAACTCGAGGGAGATTGCCGACGTATGTATTATCTGATAAAAGATATTCTTACACCATGTTCGGAGAAGGAAGCTCTTCAGTCAAAAGGCAGCGCAGTTCCTTACGT
>CADBRO010000154.1 GCA_902797075.1 uncultured Lachnospiraceae bacterium | reverse complement strand
GGATGTGAGCCTGTCCATGTTCAACGTTTTTCCTGACACGGCGCTTCGACGCCGTCTTCTTATTTGACTTCTGAGCTGCCATAAAAACTAACCTACTTTTCCTTTCTGATTATACGTATGATTACTTCTTCTTGTTGGCAACGGTACGTCTCGGACCCTTGCGTGTTCTGGCGTTATTCTTAGTATTCTGGCCGCGGACCGGGAGTCCCTTCCTGTGACGGATTCCTCTGTAGCATCCGATTTCCTGAAGTCTCTTGATGTCCATAGCGATCTGTCTGCGGAGGTCACCTTCGACAGTGCATGTTCTGTCCATGACGTCCTTGATGCGGCTGACTTCGTCATCTGTCAGATCGCGGACGCGTGTGTCCGGGTTAACTCCTGCTTCCGCAAGAATGCGGTTGGATGTTGTTCTGCCGATGCCGTAGATATAGGTAAGACCAATCTCGACACGCTTGTCTCTTGGTAAATCAACTCCTGCTAAACGAGCCATTTACGATTCCTCCTTGGTGATAACAATAAATATGTAGTGATACCCCTTTTCTAAGGGTTTCCTAATTGGGGTTCCGGGGATATCGGAGCCCAGCCGCGACCATTGTTTCGTCATCGATTGCCGTCGCGGCCTTTCCGGTGAAATGACGCACCGGTATTAAGCACTATATATCGGCCGTGGAGTCGCAAACGGATCCGTCCAGCTGATCTATAGTAAACAGTCCGCGCAGCCGCGCAGCGGATTGTTATTCAGCTTAAGTAAATAAAAAACTCTTAGTTTCTTCTTCCGGTCTGATATCAGCCCTGTCTCTGCTTGTGCTTCGGATTTTCACAGATGATACGGATTGATCCTTTTCTTCTGATAACCTTGCACTTCTCACACATCGGTTTAACCGAGGATCTAACCTTCATAACCGTCCTCCTTTCCTGCAAAATGATACGCCCTTCACTTCCGGAGCGCCCACGGGTCAACCTGAGCGCACACAAAAAAAGCGCGATATATATAATATCACGCTTTCTGTGTTAATGCAAGGCAATAATTCCTTATTTGTCTCTCCATATAATGCGTCCCTTGTCGAGATCATAGGGTGACAGCTCAATCGTTACCTTGTCTCCCGGAAGGATCCGGATAAAATTCATTCTCAGTTTACCGCTGATATGCGCGAGTACAACGTGTTTATTCTCAAGCTCGACTTTGAACATGGCGTTCGGAAGCTTCTCGAGAACGGTGCCTTCCACTTCGATTGAATCAGCTTTGGACATTTTGCATTTCCTCCGTTATATTGTCCCGATGCATGTAAGCAGCTCGGGCTCACCATCAGTAATCAATACCGTATTTTCATAATGCGCGGACGGCTTGCGGTCTGCCGTTCTTACCGTCCATCCGTCGCTCGACCAGTCCACGCGTTTCGTTCCGAGATTGATCATCGGTTCGATTGCAAGCGTCATTCCCGGAACCAGGAGAATTCCTCTCCCCTTCTGCCGGAAATTCGGTATCTGGGGATCCTCATGAAGATGGGTCCCGATTCCGTGCCCGCAGAGTTCCTCAACCACGCCGTAGCCGAAGGATTCCGCGTAATCCGCGATCGCCTTCGATATCTCGTACAGATGATGCCCTGCTTTTGCGAAACGTATTCCCTCAAAGAAGGACTGCTTCGTGACGTTGACAAGCTGCCGTACCTCGGGAGCTACGTCGCCGACCAGCCAGGTTCTGGCCGCGTCGGAGTGGTATCCCTTCCATATAAGTCCCGCATCCAGTGAAACGATGTCTCCGTCCTTCAGCACTCTGTCTTCTGACGGAATCCCGTGAACGACCTCATCATTGACCGAAACGCAGATTGAAGCAGGATAGCCGTTATAATCAAGAAAATTCGGTATGCCGCCGAGTTTGCGGATCAGGGAGTCGCCGTACCGGTTTATCTCCGCTGTCGTTATTCCCGGCCTGATGATCTCTTTCAGGGCGTTATGCACTTCGCAAAGCTTGTGCCCTGATTCGCGCATAAGAGCGATTTCGCGCTCAGTCTTTACCGTGACGGGCATGGCTTATTCTCCGAGCTTTTCCTTGATCTCGCCAAAGACTTCGTCCATGCTCCGGGTTCCGTCGACCGTCATCAGCACGCCCTTTTTCTCATAGAAATCGATCAGGGGCTGAGTCTGCTCGTGATAAACCCTGAGACGGTTCTGGACCGTTTCCGGCTTGTCGTCATCACGAAGGATCAGTTCTTTCCCGCAGACATCGCAGATGCCTTCTGTCTTCGGCGGGTTGAATTCGATATGATATGTAGCGCCGCAGCCTACGCAGGCCCGTCTTCCGCCCATGCGGTTAACGATCACGGAATCCGGAACGTCCACGTTGACGGCGTAATCCACCTGACATCCGAGCTTCGCAACAGCAGCGTCAAGAGCCTCTGCCTGCGGGATCGTGCGCGGGAACCCATCGAGGATGAATCCCTTTGCGCAGTCGTCCTGGGCAATTCTGTCAGCGACCAGGTCGCAGACGAGTTCATCCGGTACAAGTCCGCCGGCGTCCATATAGCTTTTTGCTTTCTTTCCGAGCTCGGTTCCGTTCTTGATATTCGCGCGGAAAATGTCTCCCGTCGAGATATGCGGAATTCCGTATGCCTCGGCAACCTTCTTCGCCTGAGTTCCTTTCCCCGCACCGGGGGCTCCAAGCATAATAAGTCTCATATTCCACCTCCGGCCATTGGCCATTTTCTGAAAAGAAACATAATACCAGGGGAACGCTTACAGCCTTCCCCTGGTCAGTAACCTGTTATTATTCGCTCAGGAATCCTTTATAATTTCTTACTACCATCATAGATTCAATCTGCTTCACGGTCTCAAGCAGAACACCGACGATAATGATGATCGATGTGCCGCCGAAGGATACGCTTGCATGGAAAATTCCGTTGAAGAAGAACGGGATAATCGCGATGATCACAAGCGCACACGCACCGATGAAGATAATGTAGTTCAGAATCTTGGTCAGGTATTCAGTGGTCGGCTTGCCCGGACGAATGCCCGGAATGAAACCGCCCTGCTTCTTCATATTGTCTGCAACTTCCAGCGGATTGAATGTGATGGAAGTGTAGAAATATGCGAAGAAGATAACCAGAACGATGTAGATCACAAGTCCGATGCTGTAGGCCGGATGAGCGATATCAAACCAGTTATTCTCGCTCAGCATCGCCAGGAACTTTCCAAGCGCACCGCCGGCATTTGACTTTCCTGCAAATGTCGCGATGATGCCCGGGAAGGACATGATCGATGAAGCAAAGATAACGGGGATAACGCCGGCTGTGTTGATCTTGAGCGGAATGTGTGTTGACTGTCCGCCGATCGTCCTTCTGCCTGCCGTCTTTCTGGAATACTGTACCGGAATATGTCTCTGCGCGCTGTCAAGAATAACAACGAGAACGACTACTCCGATAATAATTGCCGCAATGATGATAAGAGCCAGAGCTCCTTTTGCAATTGTCTTTCCTTTGACAAATGACTCGTAAAGCGCGGTAAGATCCTGCGGAAGTCTTGATACGATGTTGATAAGAAGTACCATGGAAATGCCGTTTCCGACACCCTTCTCGGTAATTCTTTCACCAATCCACATAAGGAAGCAGGAACCTGCTGTAAGGCTCACAACCACTGTCAGCGCCTTAATAAAGTTCATCCCGGGAATCAATCCCTGATTGCCGAATCCGATAGCCATTGCGATCGATTCAAACAGTGAAAGTCCGACTGTAAGATATCTTGTGATCGCAACCATCTTTTTTCTTCCGTCTTCACCATCGCGCTGCATTTCTTCGAGGGCCGGAATAGCTATGGTCAGCAGTTCGATAATAATGGAAGATGTAATGTAGGGCGTGATGGAAAGTGCAAGAATCGACATACTCGAGAACGAGCCGCCGGTGAACGCGTCAAAGAAGTTGAACGCGTCACCTGCCTGACTTGCGAACCATTCCGCGAAATAGTTTCTGTTCACGCCCGGCACCGGGATCTGGGAACCGATTCGGATGATGACCAGGCATAAGAATACAAAGAAAACTCTTCGTCTTATGTCCTTTACTTTAAAAGCGTCAATCATCTTTCTAAACATCAGATCACCTCGACTGTACCGCCTGCGGCTTCAATTTTAGCCTTTGCACTTTCACTG
>CADBRO010000153.1 GCA_902797075.1 uncultured Lachnospiraceae bacterium | reverse complement strand
TCATCAGCGCGCCGCATTTGCTGCACTTGACCAGTGTCGGAGCACTCATCTTCCAGTGCGCTCTCGTCTTGTCACGCCGTGCAGAGCAATGTTTGTTCTTCGGACAAATGGACATTCTTACACCTCCTTAACGCACTTGAACATTATACCGTCGCCGTGCAGCATTTGTCAACAACATTTAGTCTTTTAAGAACCGCCTTTTTACGCAAGACGGACAGTTTCTCTCGCGATGGCCAGCTCCTCGTTTGTCGGAAGCACATATACTCCTACTGTGGAATCGTCTGTCGAAATTTTCGAAGCCTTTCCGCGGACCTTGTTGCGCTCCGGATCAAGCTTGATTCCGGCATATTCGAAGTGTTTCATGATCTTTGCGCGCATCGCTGTATCATTTTCTCCGATACCGCCCGTGAACGCAATGGCGTCAGCACCGTTCAGAACGCCGAGGTAGCCGCCGATCGTCTTTACGACCTTGTGAGCGAAAGCGTCGAGAGCCAGCTGGGCTTTCTCATTTCCGGATTCCGCAGCGCTTGAGAGGTCGCGGAAATCGCTGGACAGGTTGCCGGAGAGCGCATAAACGCCGGATTTCTTATTGAGGATCGTAAGCATCTCGTCCACCGAGATATTCTCATGATCGCAGATGAACTGTACGACTGCGGGATCGAGATCGCCGGATCTTGTGCCCATCACGAGGCCTTCCAGAGGGGTAAGTCCCATGGAGGTATCGACTGCTTTTCCGCTGATGCTTGCGGAGATGGACGAACCGTTGCCGAGGTGGCAGACGATGACTTTCTGGTGTCCTTCCGGGAGGTTCGCGAAGCGGATCATCTCACCGGATACGAACATATGGCTTGTGCCGTGGAAGCCGTATCTGCGGATGCTGTACTTCTCGTAATACTCTTCCGGAATCGCGTAGCGGTAAGCATAGGGCTCAAGTCCCATACCGAAAGAAGTATCAAATACGGCGACGTTAGCTTTGCCGGGCATAGCTGCTTCGCAGGCTTCGATTCCCATAAGGTTTGCCGGGTTGTGAAGCGGTCCCAGGTCGAAGCATTCGCGGATTACGCGCTTGACATCGTCATTAACCTTGATGGATCCCGTATAAGTCGGTCCGCCGTGCAGTACGCGGTGTCCGACAGCGTCGATCTCGTCGACGGAAGCGACGACGCCGTGATCCTTATCGACGAGAGCCGCGAGAACGAGCTCGATGGCTTTCTGATGAGTCGGCATATCCTCTTCGACCACATAATCATCAAGTCCGGGAACCTTGTGCGTCAGTTTGGAGCCGCTGATTCCGATTCTTTCGCAGAGGCCCTTCGCCTTGACGGACTCATCTTCCATGTCAATCAGCTGATACTTGAGGGAAGAGCTTCCCGCATTGATTACAAGTACTTTCATTTCAAATCTCCTCACATAGGATTTTTTAAGATACTGTCTGTTGCCGGATAAGTGAACATACAACACGACTGCTTCGCATTCGTTAACATGTTCATCTTTCCTTTTTTGTAAGAATGATTCTTATCTGGCCGAAGCAGCCTGGACAGCTGTCATCGCGACGACGCCGACGATATCGTCCGCGGAGCAGCCGCGGGACAGATCGTTGACCGGCATTGAGAGACCCTGAAGCATCGGGCCGTACGCATTTGCCTTCGCGAGACGCTGAACCAGCTTGTATCCGATATTTCCGGCTTCAAGGCTGGGGAATACCAGTGTGTTCGCACGGCCTGCGACTTCACTGCCCGGAGCCTTGAGAGCGGCAACCGTCTCGTCAAGAGCCGCGTCAAGCTGAAGCTCGCCGTCAAGCTTAAGATCCGGATAGTTTTCTTTTGCGATCTTGACCGCTTCCTGCACCTTCGTGACGTCGTCATGCTTTGCGCTGCCCATCGTGGAGTAGGAAAGCATCGCAACTCTCGGTTCGTCGCCGATAAAGCTTCTGAAGGAATCAGCGGAAACAGCAGCGATCTCTGCAAGCTTGGCGGAATCGATATCCGGGTTAACCGCGCAGTCCGCAAAGATAAAGAGGCCGTTCGCGCCGAGGTCGCAGTTCGGAACTTCCATGAGGAAGAAGCCGGATACGCTGCCGATGCCCGGCTTCGTCTTCAGAAGCTGAAGTGCGGGACGGATCGTGTTGCCTGTGGAATGGCATGCGCCGGAAACAACTCCGTCAGCATCGCCGCATTTGCACATCAGGCATGCGTAATACATATAATCCTTTTCCATCTGCTCCTTGGCGCTTTCCGGAGTGACGCCCTTCTTTGCGCGAAGTTCCACGAATTTGTCGATATATTTCTGCTTGTTGGGATCATTGAACGGATCAACGATAGTCGCTCCGCTGAGATCAAAGCCTTCTCCGTTTTTGGCGATGTCTTCCGGTGTTCCGATGAGTACAAGGTCAGCAATTCCTTCTTTAAGAATCTTCTCTGCTGCCTCGAATGTTCTCTTGTCCATGGTTTCCGGCAGGACGATCGTCTTTTTGTCTGCCTTTGCCTTAGCTTTAATTTCATCAATAAATCCCATGACTTATGCTCCTTTCAGCGTGATAAAACTGGTTGACTTACTGTTTCATTATATCTGAAGTCAGGAAAACGGCAAGCGTTTTTCAGACTTTCACGATCTCTTCTGCGAGCTCGGCGCCGCCCGGAATCCCGGACGACACAGCCCTTATAAGCCGGTAAAAATCCGACACTCTCATTTCCTCATCGAACAGGGCTCTGTCAGCCCCGGTGAGCCTGCCGCGGTCAGACGGCGGATTCATGACAACGGGAACTTTTGAACAGCCCATAATCCTTCCCACAAGTGCGGATGCTTCCTTCCGAAATCCGAGCACCTGGGTAAACAGCCCTGAAGCTCCCGGATCGTTTTTGCGGATTCCGAGCGCCACGTGCAGAACAGCGCGCATCAGGTGAGTCCTCGTTACCGAACGGGATTTACAGCGGTCGGCGAACTGCTCAAACGACGTAAAGTACGGCAGCTCCCTCCTGATCGTTCCCGAGAGGCTGTCGGTCACATCCTCATAATCCGTGAGATTACCGTTCTTCGCCGCCTCGAGAAGCGCGGCAGCGGCGGCACCGGATAAGTGATCGGCCGTCATGAGGCCGTACGTTTCAGCCTGCATTTTAAAAATAGAATATACCATCTCCGGCATACAGGCGGAAAGCGGCTCAAGCTCCTTCCCTTCAAGGGCATATGTCCGAAGAGCCGCAGCCGAAGGCAATTCCGAAAGCTCAAGTGAATCATATCCTCCGCCCTTTCGTTTCACCGTGACCGGCGAAATGGCGGATTTCATTTTGATCAGAGCTTTCAGGTACTCCGTCCCTAGAATGTTGTTCGGATAAGAAAGCAGTTCCCGATAATGAGGCAGCGCTTCCGCCCTGGCCTTTGCAAAAGACATGCCCTCCTTCAGGCCATCCGCAAGACGCTCCCTGAACATCCGGCTTTCATCGCTGAGCTCCCTGGCGCATGCATAAAGCTCCTCAAGGCGTCCGCTTTCGCTTCCGAAAACAAGCTCATCCACGACGCCCAGTCCTTCCAGAATACGGACTGCGGACGACGCGAATGACTCGGCTGAAGATGACGCAAATCTGGTCGGCAGGGCAAGCACCGCATCCGCGCCGGACAGAAGGGCCATCTTCGCCCTCGCGTGGCGCTCGAGCGCCGCAGGCTCCCCTCTCTGGACAAAATCACCGCTCATAAGGGCAATCACGTAATCCGCTCCGTTCTCTCTTGCTGCGGACAGGATCCTTTCATGCCCGTTATGAAACGGATTGAATTCACATATAACAGCTGCGCATCTCATGTCAGTTCCTGAAGCTGTGCACCGGTGCGGGAATTCTTCCGCCCCTGCTTACGAAGCGCTCGCAGCCGAACCGGTTCACGGGCATGACAGGAGCATGCCCTAAAAGGCCTCCGAACTCAACACTGTCGCCGACCGTCTTGCCGATCGCAGGGATCAGACGGACCGCGGTGGTCTTCTGGTTGATCATTCCGAGAGCCATCTCATCCGCGATGATTCCCGAGATCGTCGCGGCCGGGGTATCTCCGGGAATTGCGATCATATCAAGACCCACCGAGCACACGCAGGTCATCGCCTCAAGCTTTTCAAGCGTAAGCGCGCCTTCTTCCACCGCCTCTATCATTCCCTGGTCCTCACTTACGGGGATGAAGGCCCCGGAAAGTCCCCCGACGTAGTGGGAAGCCATAAGTCCGCCTTTTTTTACCTGGTCGTTCAGCATGGCAAGCGCTGCCGTCGTTCCCGGCGCACCCGCCTTCTCAACGCCGATTTCCTCCAGTATACCGGCTACAGAATCTCCGATCGCCGGCGTCGGCGCGAGAGAAAGATCCACGATGCCGAAGGGTACCTGGAGTCTGGCGGCCGCTTCTTCCGCCACCAGCTGACCGACTCTCGTGATCTTGAAAGCGGTGCGCTTGATCATTTCGCAAAGCTCTTCGAAATCCGCATCCCTGCACTCTTCGAGCGCCGCTTTAACGACACCCGGACCTGAAACGCCCACATTGATCACGACGTCCGGCTCCGTCACTCCGTGAAATGCGCCTGCCATGAACGGATTGTCGTCCGGGGCGTTGCAGAATACCACAAGCTTGGCGCATCCGAGCCCGTCCCGGTCAGCTGTGTTCTCCGCTGTCTCCCGGATCACCTGTCCCATGAGCCTTACCGCGTCCATGTTGATTCCCTGGCGGGTAGAACCGACGTTGACGGAACTGCATACGCGCTCGGTCCGAGAAAGCGCCGCCGGAATTGAGCGGATCAGCATTTCATCTGCAGGAGTCATGCCTTTCGCTACAAGCGCGCTGAATCCGCCGATAAAATTGACGCCCGTGTTTGCTGCGCATGTATCAAGAGCCTCGGCGATCCGCACAAAATCCGCCTCCGACCTGAGCTGTCCTCCGATCAGGGAAATTGGCGTTACGCTGATTCGCTTATTGACGACAGGAATACCGAGCTCGGCGGAAATCTCGTCCCCGATACGCACAAGGTCTCCGGCACAGCGCTCGATCTTGCTGCTGATTTTTCCGATCATCCGGTCCACGTCCGGATCTGCCGAGTCGAGGAGACTGATGCCCATCGTTATCGTCCGGACATCAAAATTCTCCTGCTCTATCATTTTATTTGTTTCAAGAACTTCCGAAATACTGATCATAGATTCTCCGTGAAACCGCCGTCAGATGCGGTGCATTTTATTGAAGATTTCCTCGCTCTGCACGTGGATCTCAACGCCTATTTTTTCGCCGAGATCATGCAGCTCCTTCCGCATCTCCATAAACTGCTTCGATGAATTCGAAAGATCGACTACCATCATCATGTTGAAGTATCCGCCGGTAATCGTCTGGGAGATATCCAGTATATTGCAGTTATTCTCCGACAGACAGGTACAGACGCGGGCGATGATGCCGACCGCGTCCTTACCGACAACAGTAATAATTGTCCTTTGCATTTCCATATGAATCCTTTCTGCGCCGCAGGCAGAGTTTAAAACACAACTGCCTCGGACGGAACGTCGCGGTGCGCGATCGAAATCTTAAAGTCTCCGGACCTGTAGGGATTGTCGCCGAGCGTAACTTCATCGCTCACCGTCTCAAAGGCCAGCTCCTCATAATTGTTTTCGCGACTCAGATGGCCGAGGAAAATCTGTGAAATGCCGTCATGCAGCACCTTACCCAGCAGCCTTCCGCAGGTCTCGTTGGAAAGATGCCCCTTCTCGCCGAGGATTCTTCTCTTCAGATAGTAGGGATAGCGCCCGGCCTCCAGCATCCTGACATCATGATTCGCCTCGATCAGAAGCACGTCGAGTCCTTTAAGCTTCGAGATAATATAGTCGCTGTAGCAGCCCATATCCGTAGCGACAGCGCAGGATTTGCCGTTATGTCCGATGCGGTAGCCCACGGGTTCCGCGGCGTCATGTGAAACCGCGAAGGGCGTGATTGTCAGATCGCCGATCACAAATTCCTCATCTGCTCTTATGACCTTTAAAAGCTCATCGGAGATCTTTCCCACGCTGCCGGATTCCCGGACCGCCCGCAGTGTTCCCTCCGTTCCGTAGACCGGGATTCCGTAGCGTCTCGCCAGAACGCCGAGTCCCTTGATATGGTCCGAGTGCTCATGCGTTACGAGTATCCCGTCGATGTCGGTGGTCGTAAGATCTATGTCGCGCAGCCCTGCTTCGATCCGTTTTCCGGAAACTCCGGCGTCAATCAGAAGCGAGGTGCCGGAACTTCCCGCATAGATGCAGTTTCCGCTGCTTCCGCTTGCAATACTGCAGAATTTCATCACTTAAATACCCTTCAAAATTTCTTCAATTCTTCCGTCAATCATACGGGCCGCATCGTCAAAGCTTCCGTCATTGTCGACCGTAAAATCCGTATGCTCCCTGAACTCCCTCTCGGAAAGCTGACGGGCCATCGTGTCCCTGATTCTTTCCGGGCTGTAGTGCCTTGAAGAGACCAGACGGCTGTATCTTGTGGTTATGCCTGCATAAATATACCACAGTTCGTTGCAAATTGCATCATAATGATCCTCGATGAGAAGCGCAGCCTCCATCACGAAGAGCTTCGTGCCGAGTTTTTTCCGCTCCTCCATGATCCTCATCGTCTCCCGTCTGACTCCGGGGTGGATGATGGCGTCGAGTCCGGCTCTCAGCGGCTCGTCGTTGAAAATAAGACCGGCTATCTTTTTCCTGTCCGGCTGCCCGTCCGGAAAGAGAATTCCTTCCCCGAAAAGCTCAACCGTCTTCCGGTATTCTTCCGTTCCCGGGACAAGCAGATCCCGGCTTACGTCGTCAAGACGCAGCACAAATGCGCCCCACCGTTTTTCGAGATACGCGAGAACCTCTGACTTTCCCGCACCGATTCCTCCGGTTATTCCGATCGTATACATCATTTCGCCTCGTACCAGTTCATTCCCGTATGACAGTCGGTTTCGAGACTCACGTCGAGCTGCGCCGCATTTCCCATTTCTTCCTTCAAAATGGACATGACGTGCTCCGCCTCTTCCTTTGGAGCCTCGACGAGAAGCTCATCGTGAATCTGAAGCACAAGCGACGCTTCCGGCACTTCCTCCTTCAGCCGCCGGTATGTGCGGATCATGGCGATCTTCATGATGTCAGCTGCAGTGCCCTGAATCGGGCTGTTCATCGCAGCGCGTTCGCCGAAGCTTCTCTGCATGAAATTGGACGAACGGAGCTCCGGTATCGGCCGCCTTCTTCCGAAAAGAGAAACCGCGTATCCGTTCTCTTTCGCGAAGGCAACAAGCCCGTCGAGAAAGCTTTTGATCTTCGGATAGGTTTCAAAGTATTTCGCGATATACTCACCCGCTTCTTTCCTCGAGATGGAAAGACCCTGGCTTAGCCCGAATGAGCTGATCCCGTAAACGATGCCGAAATTCACGGCTTTCGCGTTTCTTCTCATAAGATCAGTGACTTCGTCAAATGGTATATGGAACACCTGGGACGCCGTGATCCGGTGGATATCCCGGTCCTGCCTGTAGGCTTCAATCAGTTTCTCGTCGCCGGACATATGGGCGAGGATCCTGAGTTCAATCTGTGAATAATCCGCATCCACAAAGATATATCCTTCTTTCGGATAGAAGCACTTGCGGATCATCCTGCCCAGCTCCTCCCTCATCGGGATATTCTGAAGGTTCGGATCAGCGCTCGAAAGCCTTCCCGTCGCCGTCACAGTCTGATTGAATGTCGTCCGGATCCTTCCGTCTTCATCGATAAAGGCAGGAAGTCCGTCCGCGTAGGTTGATTTCAGCTTCGACAGCGTCCTGTACTCAAGAATATGCTCGGCAATCGGATACTCCCCCGCCAGCTTCTCAAGAACGTCAGCAGCTGTCGAAAAACCGGTCTTCGTCTTCTTTCCGCCCGGTATTTTCATTTTTTCAAACAGGACAAAGCCCAGCTGTTTCGGACTGTTGATATTGAAATCTTCTCCGGCTTCGCTGTGAATCATCTGCTCGAGCTCGCCGATCCGTCCCGAAAGGCTCTCGCTGTAATTCTTAAGTTCCTCGCGGCTCGTCAGAATTCCGGTGTTTTCCATATCCGCCAGTATGTAAACAAGCGGCATCTCGATCTCTTCGAACAGGCGGAGCATACCGGTGTCAGCGAGCTTTCCGCGAAGAACCGGGCCGGCTTGAAATGCGCATCCCGCAGCTTCCCCGCAGAGCTTGATTACACGTTCCCTGTAATCGGAATCCGCTGTATGCGCCGACGGTCCCTGTTTTCCGAAGAGTTCCTGAAGCGTCACGGTATTTCTTCCAAGATAAGCGGAGGAAATGGAATCGAAGCTCCAGTCCGATTTCAGGGGATCAAGAAGATAGGCCGCCACCGAACAGTCGAAAAGTCTGCCGCGGTCCGGACAGGGAATTCTTCGCAGGACCCGTTTCGCCTCCGGAAGAAAAACGGCCGCTTCCGAGCAAAGCACGGTCTCCGCCGCGCGTAGCAGATCCTGTTCCGTTATTCCGTCTCCCGCGCAGGCGGCGCAGCTCATCTCATCGCACGTAATTCCGATGCCGAAGATCTGCGACGTATCTTCCAGAAGATAAACCCCCGCCTTTCCTGACATGGCGGCGCGGCCGGCCGCGTGAAGCAGCTCGTCGCGGCTTTTAAGCGGCACCGTCCCGGATTCCTCGGACGCAGGTTCCGAAACCTTCCGGGAGAATCTTCCCAGCAGGCTTTTCATTCCGAGGCTCTTCATGAGCTCGTAGGCCTCCGGCGTATACATCTCTCCTGTTTTAAACGCTTCTCCGTCGAAATGGACGGGAGCGTCCTTCCTTATGGTGACGAGACGCAGGGAAAGAAGAAGATCTTCATAGTGCGACTTCATCGCTTCCATCGCTTTTTTCGGCTTGATCTCGTCCGCGTGCAGATGAGCGTTTTCAATGGATCCGTAGGTTTCCATG
>CADBRO010000152.1 GCA_902797075.1 uncultured Lachnospiraceae bacterium | reverse complement strand
GTAGATGTACGGCTTCATCTTGGGGTTCCAGCGTCTTGTCTGATGTCCGAAATGGACGCCTGCTTCGAGCAGCTGTTTCATGGAAATAACACTCATTTTGTTTCTCCTTTTCCGGTTTTTCTTCCATATGCTTCCTTCCGGCTGACCTTTCGGCACCAGGGCCGGTATCCACATATGTGCTTTTTTCGCAACTTTGATATTTTAACACGGGCATTATATGCCGTCAATATGATTCCGCCCTTTCCGGCGGCTTTTTAAAAGCAGAAGCGCCGCCTGCTTTGGCAGGCGGCGTTTTCTTAAAAAGAGCCGTTAACTCTTTTTATTCAGCCATGAACGTTCCGTCGATCATCTGCTGGAGATACTCAGCATACTTAGCCTGAATGTCTTCCGGAACCAGGTCGCTCATCGCGCCGGCTGAAAGAGCCTCATTCTGAAGGCTTCCGAAGATCGTCTCGCCGCCGAACGTGCCCTCTTCGACAGCTTTCATGGAAACGCTGATCATCGCGGAGTTATCTGTAACCTGTGAGCAGATGATGCACTCGTTCTGTCCGAGGATATCCGCCGGCTGGGCGATGTCGTAAACTGTTACGCTGCCCGCTGCCTTGTTCGCCTCGTCAATCGCCTGACGTGCGCCGGAGTCAACAGCAGAAGCATCGCCGAAGAAAACGTCTGCGCCGTTGTCCATCATTGCCTTCGCAAATTCGATACCCTTGTCGGATGCGTCGAAGGAACCTGCGTAAACCGGATCAAGAACCTTTACTTCGCGTCCCTCTGCTGCAGCGACATACTGAGCAGCTTCTGTGTATCCCGCATACTTGCCCTTTGTTGTATCAAGCTCCATGCCGCCGATGAATGCGATGGTTCCGGACTTTGTCATAAGTCCTGCCAGAGCGCCGGCAATCCAGCCGATCTGCTGTGCGTTCGGAAGAAGGGATGTAACGTTTCCGTTCACAGCCTCTCCCGGAGTTTTCTCGTTGCCGTTGAGAAGTGCAAAGGCGATATCCGGATATTCCTCTGCCGCCTGCAGAACAGCATCTGTATACTGATTGCCCGGAGCATAGATCATATCATAACCGAGCTGGCAGTAAGCAGCGATCGAATCATAATACTCGTTCTGAGAAATGCTGTCCGTAACTTCCGTTGCCCAGCCGTTCTCTTCCGCAGCGGCGATCATAGCGTTGTAGCAGGCAGCGCCCCATCCGCCGTCATTGATACTTGAATCACAGATCATCGCAACTTTGTACTCTTTTCCTTCATCTGCAAAGCAGGCTGCGGGAAGTGAAAGCATCATGACACCGGCCAATACTGTAGCTAAGATTTTCTTCATTAGTTCTCCTCCGTTAATCTTGTGTGTCTCGTTGACATATGATGCATGTATATCATCTCATTTTCCGGCGATTCAGGCAATCCCCGAATTAAACGGAAAATTGTGATATCAGAGTTCCTCTCTGCGGTACGGTTTTCCGGCCGCTTTCGGTCCAAGCTTTCTTCCTCCGATCACGGACAGGGCGATAACCGTCGCTGCATAGGGGATCATCTGGAAGAACTGATACGGGAGCCCGAAGCTGGCGACCTGAAGACGGATCTGCAAAGCATCGCAGAAGCCGAAAAACAGGCACGCCACTAAGATTCCGGTTCCGGACCAGCGTCCGAAGATGACCGCGGCAAGAGCGATAAAGCCTCGTCCCGCAATATTGCCTTCCGTGAAGGTGTTTGAGTAGCAGGTCGTAAGATATGCTCCGCCGATTCCCGCCAGAGCACCGCAGATGACGCAGCCGAGATATTTCACCCGGATGACGTTGATGCCGAGGGTAGCTGCGGCTTTCGGATTCTCACCCACAGCCCTGTAGTTAAGTCCCGCGCGTGTTCTTCCGAAAAAGACCACTGTCACGATCACGAGAAGAATCGCGATATAGACCATCGGAGTCTGGTTAAAGAGCAGTTCGCCGATGAACGGGATATTTTTAAGTCCCGGAACGCCGATTCCCTTCATGAGAGTGATCTGTGAAAGATCGCTTCCCTTTCCAAAATAAACTCTGTAAATAAACGAAGCCAGAGCAGGCGCGAAGATGTTCATCGCCATGCCGTACACCGTGTGATCGGCACAGAGATTAATCGTCGCAAAGGCATAGATCATATTGACGGCCACGGCGACCAGCGCTCCGCTTAAGATTCCGAGCCAGGTGCTCCCGGTGATGAAGCAGACGAGGAATCCCACAAGAGAACCGATCGCGGCGAGACCTTCCAGACCGATGTTGACCATGCCCGATCTCTCGGAATAGAGCTCGCCGAGCGCGATAAAGAGGATCGGCATCGCCATACGGACGGTGGCAAGAAGAAGATTAGACACAAAATTCATACATTCCACCTCCTACGCTCTTTTTGCGGAAAACCGCTGCACAAATGATTTGAATTCCGGCAGCCTCGTAAGCGCCATTCCCGCGACGGTGAACACGATGACCAGCGCCTGTATAATATCCGAAACACTGGTCGGCACTCCGGTTGCCGCCTGCATCGTCGTGGCGCCTGCACGGAGGGCCGCGAAGAATATCGCGACAAAAACCGTCGCAATCGGATGAAGCTGTCCGATGAGAGCCATCGCCACGCCGTCAAACCCGTATCCGGCGGCAAAGCCGTTGATCAGACGGAACTGGGTTCCTAAAAGCTCCTGAGCGCCGCCGAGCCCGGCAATCGCGCCGGAGATGATAAAGCTGAAAAGGATATACCGGTTGACGGGAAAGCCGTTGAACCGGCTTGCTGTCGCGTTAATGCCGACCGCACGGAACTTGAAGCCGCCGGACGTACGGTAGAGGAAAATGTAAATGAGGATTCCCAGAGCGATCGCGATCGCGAATCCCCACGTCATGCGCATTCCCGTGATCATCCTGGGAAGCTGGCTTTCCTTCGGTACAGCCTGGGTCTGCGGGACCGATCCTTCCCGCAGCCAGTTGGTATAAACGACGCCCATAAGAAGCGTCGCGATATAGTTGAACATAATGGAAATAATCATTTCGTTCTGTCCGCGGGTGATCTTCAGAATTCCGGGGATGAATCCCCAGATTCCGCCGGCTGCCGCACCTGCGACAAGGGCGAGTAAAACCGCCGCCGGACCTGTAATCCCAAGAGTGAGCGTCACATAGCATGCAGCGATTGATCCCATGATGAACTGGCCTTCTCCGCCGAGGTTAAAAACGCCGCATTTATAGGCGAAGCAGGCGCAGAGGCTGGTAAAGATAAGCGGCGTTGCTTTGGCAAAAGTGGTTCCGAGGTTCGGCTTCGACCCGAACGCGCCCATAACGAGGCTCTTCAGCGCAAGTACCGGGTTCGCGCCGAGGAAAGCCATGATAACCGCCCCGATCGCGACTGCGAGAAGAATGGATAAAACGGGAACGATTACTCCTGTCAGCGACGTTTCCTTTCGTTTTCTATTCATTGAATATCTCCGTTCCTTGTTAAGCTCACTTACCGGTCATCGCAATACTGATTTCTTCAATCGGCGGAT
>CADBRO010000151.1 GCA_902797075.1 uncultured Lachnospiraceae bacterium | reverse complement strand
CGGCAGCCCGAAGATCCGGCCCGGTTTATCAGCCGGAAAGAACTCAGAAAGCTGCTCGAAAAACGTGTCCGCAGAATCTTTGAAGCGGCTGCGCACGAAGAAAACGAAGTCTTGATCCTCGGGGCTTTCGGGTGCGGCGCTTTCCGGAATCCTCCCGATCTTATGGCTGACGTTTTCAGGGAAGTCACGAAGGAATATGCGCATCACTTCGAGACGATTGAATACGCGGTATTCCACACGGAAAAAGAAAAGGAAAACTACCTGGCGTTTCTGGACGCATTGCAAAGCGGACACTCGCAATCCGCTGCGCTACTTGCTCGTGAACCGTGGCCGCTTACAGCGGCATCTCAGCGGGGGCTTTAACCCCCCGCTGAGACGATCAGCCCCCTATACCCCACCTACGCCCCTGCGGCGTTGAGGTGGGGGACTGATCACACGGTCAGTCTTCACGATTTTTTTGCAGGGCTCTTGCTTCCGCCGCCGCAGACCTTCATCTGCTTTACGCAGACGCCGAGTCCCTTCAGGATATCGTTGCAGTCAGCCAGAAGATATGTATTTCTTTACAGGTCGTAGTACTTCGCAAACTCCGCCGGATGCGGAATTCTGCTGATTTCCTCGGCTTCTTTTCTCCTGCGGGCAATATGCTGCTTAAGCAGCCTCTCGGGGAATACTCCGCCCTTTGTAAGATATTCGTGATCCTTCTCCAGCGCATCGAGCGCCTCGGAGAGCGTCGCCGGCAGTCCCTCGATCTTCGCCTTCTGTTCATCGTCAAGCTCAAAGAGGTTAAAGTCGTAAGGCCCCCAGCCCCTCTTGTGAGGATCAATCTTCTTCTCAATCCCATCAAGCCCCGCCATCAGAATCGCCGCGCAGGCGTAATACGGGTTGCAGGTTGCATCCGGATTTCGAAGCTCAAAGCGCTTCTTGTCTGGCGTCTTCGCATAGGCCGGAATTCTCACAACCGCGCTCCGGTTGGCCATCGCATAGCCGATCGTGACCGGCGCCTCGAACCCCGGAACCAGTCTCTTATAGGAGTTGGTGGAGGGATTCGTGATCGCGCAGAGCGAGGGCGCGTGCTGAAGCAGTCCGCCGATGAAATAGAGCGCGGTTTCACTCAGCTGTCCATACCCTTCCGGATCATAGAACACCGGCTGTCCATCCTTAAAGAGAAGCATATGAACATGCATGCCGCTGCCCGCTTCACCCGCGATCGGTTTCGGCATAAATGTCGCCGTACATCCCTCATTGACCGCCTCATTTTTGATAATGTATTTCGCTGCCATCGTGTCATCTGCCAGCTTCAGCATGTCGCCAAGCTCAACCTCCACTTCCATCTGGCCGCAGCCGCCTACCTCGTGATGGTGGTACTTGACGTCGATGCCCCATTCCGCCATGGCGAGACAGATCCGGCTTCGAAGATCATTGCGGATGTCCATCGGAAGACTGGTGTGATAGCCGTTGGCATGACTGATCTGATACCCGTTGTTGTTTTCATCCGCCTCAGTTACCCAGTGGGCCTGCCTGGTCTCGATCGAATATCCGCAGCGTTCCTGTCTCGTCTCAAAAGTCACATTGTCAAAAAGGTAGAATTCATACTCCGGGCCGATAAGCATCTGATCCGCAACGCCGGTTTCTTTCAGGTATTCGAGAGCGCGGACCGCCACATTTCTCGGATACTGCTCAAACGGACGGTTGTTTGGCAGATCAATAACCTGAACATCCCCGATCATGGAGAGTGTCGGAATCGATGCATAGGTGTCGATAACCGCTGAATCCAGTACCGGATAGAAAACCATGTCGCTGTTTTCCACCGGGGCGTAGCCGTAATTGGAACCGTCAAAGCCGATTCCGTTCTTCATAAGTTCTTCTGTAAACCGCTCTGCCGGAATACTCAGATGTCTCCAGCGTCCGTCTATGTCGGTCAGTTTAAAATCCACGATTCTGATATCATTCTCTTTAATAAAATCCTGAATTTCCCGAAGTGTTTTTGCCACGATGCGGCGTCCTCTCTTTCCCGGTTTTTAACCGTTTATTATTGTCTAAAATGTTTTCGTCAGATGCTCCTCTTATCAGTCCTATGTTCCATCCTGAAATCCCACCGCTTCCTGTCGCAGGCAGATACGCATGATCAGGTAATAAATACAGGTCCCTGCAAAATAACAGAACAGATCCCACGGGTCCGCAATCAAATTTCCTCTCACAAGCGGGCCCGCACACTCCCACAGCACTCCCGCCGACATACAAAGTATTAAAAGCTTTATAAAAGAAGTTATCTCCCGGCCGGCCCAAATAAGAAGGATCTGACAGACTCCAAGATAAAACAGGGGACACGCCAGATCATTGAGATAGCATTTTAAAAAGAAGCCAATGACCGGTATGCCCGCCTTTTTGAGCACCAATTGATTGAAAATATAAACTGCCAGTGCGCCGGAGACTGCTGCAGGATTACACCAACGAAGTCCTATTGCCTGAGCCAAAGTCAATGTCCCGCCTGTTCCCATCCTTAAAAGCCGTCCTTTCGACAGGAGCGCCGCCCTGTCTCTCTTTCAGAGAGCTGTCCTTCACCCGAAAAACAGGATAATCAGGGTTACGACCGCAATACAGACTATCGCAAACGCTATTCTGGAACCTTTTCCCATCGCAATGTACCTCCCTCTTAGTCCGGCCTTTTCTCATCCCGGCCTTT
>CADBRO010000150.1 GCA_902797075.1 uncultured Lachnospiraceae bacterium | reverse complement strand
TGTTCCGCTTCTTCTCGGTGAGACGGGACTGCTTCTCCTCCAGTTCCTTTTTGAGAGAATTGATTTCTTCGCGGGTGCGGATCGCCTCGATTCTTTCATTTTCAAGCTCCGTCCGCTGTTTCTCGAGATCCGAGATGACATCCTCAACTGACACATCCTCGCTGCTTAAGTAGGAGCGGGCTGTTTCAATCAGTTCCTCGGACAGTCCCAGCTTTCTCGAAATGGCAAAGGCGTTGCTCTTGCCCGGAACGCCGATCAGCAGGCGATAGGTCGGCGAAAGCGTATCGACGTTGAATTCGCAGCTTGCATTTTCAACGCCGGGCGTGCGGAGCGCGTACACCTTAATCTCACTGTAGTGAGTGGTCGCCATCGTCCGTATGCCTCTTGAGTGAAGATCATTCAATATGGAAATGGCGAGCGCCGCACCTTCCGTCGGATCCGTTCCCGCTCCGAGTTCATCAAAGAGGACAAGGCTGTCCTCGTCTGCAAGCTTCAGGAATTCGACCACATTTTTCATATGGGATGAAAATGTCGACAGGGACTGTTCAATACTCTGCTCATCCCCGATATCCGCGTAAACTTCCTTGAATACGCTGATCCGGCTCTGATCAGCCGCCGGGATATGGAGGCCGGAAAGTCCCATAAGGACCAGAAGACCGGTGGTTTTAAGAGAAACCGTTTTACCGCCCGTATTCGGACCGGTTATAACGAGAAGATCGTATTTTTCCCCGAGGCGGATATCGATCGGAACAACCTGCTTCTTGTGGATCAGCGGGTGGCGCGCCTTCCGGATGTCGATGATGCCGTCCGTGCCGATAATCGGCTTTGAGGCGTTCATCTCAAGGGCGAGATGTGCACGCGCAAAGATGAAGTCCAGTTCAGTCAGGATATCATAGTCCGAACGGATAATCCCCGTCTTGTCCGCAAGGCTTTCTGAAAGCTTCGCCAGGATTACTTCGATCTCCTGGGTTTCCTTGATTTTCCACTCGCGGATTTCATTATTCAGGCGCACGACGGAAGCCGGCTCTACATAAACCGTAGAACCGGTCTTGCTTGTATCGTGAATAATACCCTGCACCTGGGCCCTGTGCTCGTTTTTTACAGGGATGCAGTATCTGCCGTCGCGGGTTGTGATCAGTGCGTCCTGCAGATAGTCCTTCGCAGGTCCCGACAGAATGCGGGTCAGCTCCGTACGGACGCGCTCGCCCGATGACTTGATATTCCGGCGGATATTCCGAAGCGTCGGAGAAGCGTCATCGCTGATTTCTTCTTCGGAAATGATGCAGCGCCGGATTTCCATGGATTCGCTTTTCATGGGATCGAGCGCAGAGAACATCGGAGAGAGAATATCATCCTCTTCGTCGGATCGTTGCTTTGCGGAGTACGCTTTCGCAAGTCCCGCATTTTCAAGAAGACCGGAGATCATCATAAGCTCGCGGATTCCGAGGGAGCTCCCGATCTCAAGCCTTTTCAGCGACGCGCGAACATCGGACGCACTGCCGAAGGAAACACTTCCTTTTTTCAGGATTCTGGAGACAGCACCGGCTGTCTCTTCCTGGAGACGGTTGATCTCCGGAAGGGAGCAGACAGGGACCAGTTCCCTGCATTTATTTTTCCCCGGTCCCGATGAGGCAAAGTCCGTGAGACGCGCTATGATTTTGTCATATTCTAGTGTGTGGAGTGCTTTTTCGTTCATATTCTTATTTTATACGATTCGTGTGGAAAATCATATAGCTTTCTTGGAGAGGAAGTCCCGCGATCCGTCCCTTTTTCCGTGTCCGAAAAAGCATACGCAGCCGGCATCATGTCATGGGCAGGAAGGTAAGCGGATTGCGAGTGTCCGCTTTACTTCAAGCACGCTTTAGGGTATTCTGTATGATACCGATGATTAGAAAGCGGGTATAAAAAGAGTGAGATATATCAGTGAACTTAGAGAAGGCGGACGGATTCAGGATGTGTATCTGTGCAAGTATAAACAGTCCGCGGTAACCAAGAACGGAAAGAACTATGAAACCGTAATTCTGCAGGACCGAACAGGGCAGCTCGACGCGAAAATCTGGGATCCCAATTCAGAGGGCATCAGTGAATTCGAGGCGCTGGACTATATCTACGTGGCCGGAACGGTCAGCATGTTCAACGGATCTCTTCAGGCATCTCTCAAGCAGGTGAGAAAAGCCGACGAGAGCGAGTATATCCCGGCGGACTATCTTCCGGTTACCAAAAAGAACACCAACGCGATGTACCGGGAACTGATCGGTTATATCGAAAGCGTAAAGAATCCTTATCTGTCACAGCTGCTGAGAGCCTTTTTTGTGGACGACAAGGAATTTCTCCGGTCATTTACCCAGCATTCCGCGGCAAAAACCGTGCACCACAGTTTCGTCGGCGGACTGCTCGAGCACACGCTTTCGGTTACAAGGCTGGCTTTGTTCCTCTGCGACAGTTATCCCGCGATCAACCGGGATCTGCTGATCACCGCGGCGATTCTTCACGACGTCGGAAAGACCAAAGAACTGTCTCTGTTTCCGACAAATGAATACACTGACGACGGCCAGATGCTTGGGCACATCACGATCGGCGCGGAGATGATCCACGACAGGGCGTCGAGGATTGCAGGTTTTCCGCTGCTTCTCGAGACTGAGCTGAAACACTGCATTCTCGCGCATCACGGCGAGTATGAATTCGGCTCCCCGAAGAAGCCGGCCCTGATCGAAGCGCTTGCGCTTAATCTGGCCGATAATACAGACGCGAAGCTTGAGACGATGACGGAAGTACTTGAGAATGCAGGAACTACTGACAAATGGCTCGGATTCAACCGCTTCTTCGATTCCAATCTGAGGCGGACGGATTAATTCTATGGATAAAAATCAGCTTGTTGAAGTCAGAATAGAAGATTTTACGAGGGATGGAGAGGGTATCGGCCGTGCAGACGGCTATACCCTCTTTGTAAAAGATGCGGTGATCGGAGACCGCGTGCTGGCAAAAATCACAAAGGCAAAAAAGAGTTATGCGTATGCGAGAGTGGAGAAAGTGCTTGAGGCTTCTCCCGAACGCGTGGAGCCGCTCTGTCCGGAGGCAAGGCGCTGCGGCGGCTGCCGCTTCCAGGAATATGATTACGCCGCCCAGCTCAGATGGAAAAAACGGCTTGTTGAGGAGACCCTTGGGAAAATCGGAGGACTTTGGGATATTCCTGTAAGGGAGACCATCGGAATGGAGAATCCCTTCCGCTACAGAAATAAAGCCCAGTATCCGGTGGGATGTGTTAAAGGCGAAATGGCAGCGGGATTTTATGCCGGCAGGACTCATTCCATCATACCTGTAGCAGACTGCCTTCTGACTCCCGAAATCTACAGTACCATACTCGAAGAAACGCTTTCTTTTTTCCGTGAGTACGGTATCAGTGCCTACGATGAAATCGGCGGGGAGGGGCTTGTGAGGCACCTTCTGATAAGGTCGGCATTTTCAACCGGAGAGATTCTGGTCTGCCCGGTTCTGAACGGAGAAACGCTTCCGAAGGCGGATGAATATGTCCGGAGAATGCGGGAGATTTCGGGAGTGAGGGCGGTATGCCTCAATATTAACCGAAAAAAAGGAAATGTAATTCTCGGGGACAGAACAGTCAGTCTGTTTGGAGAACCGTATATAACCGATTTCCTTGACGGACTCGAATTCCGGATATCGCCGGCTTCATTCTATCAGGTGAATCCCGTACAGACCGTGAAGCTTTACAGGGAAGCACTGGCTGCCGCAGCGCTTACGGGGGATGAAATTGTCTACGATCTGTACTGTGGAATCGGCACGATATCGCTGTTCCTCGCAAGAGCGGCAAGGCATGTCTACGGAGTAGAAATCGTTCCGGCAGCGATCCGCGACGCGAAGGAAAACGCAAAAAGAAACGGCATTGGAAATGTATCTTTCTACGAGGGAGCTGCCGAGGATATTATCGTGCGCGGTTACTTTGAAGAAGGAGTGCCCTGCCCTCATGCAGATGTGGTTGTTCTGGATCCGCCAAGAAAGGGCTGTGATCCTGCCCTGATTGATGCTGTGCTGCAGATGGGGCCGGAACGCATTGTCTATGTGAGTTGTGATCCGGCGACGCTCGCCAGGGATCTCAGAGTCTTTAACGACGGAGCGCACGGAAGAAAATACAGCGCGGTTTTTGCGCAGCCGGTGGATATGTTTGGAGAGACTGCCCATGTGGAGACGGTGTGCCTCTTGAGCAACACACAAAGTAAGAAGAAAGAGTCCTATATTACGCTTGATGTGGAGATGGCTGATTACTATCGCATCAAGAACGAAGAGAAGAATTCTACTACCTAAGGTTCAGCCTCACTATCGAATCGAAATTTAAATAGATAAGCTGCAGATGCGGAGATGATCCGAGATCTGCAGCTTGTTTTGTTTCAAGCCAAAATAGTCGATAAAAAAGGAGGACAAACACATGGCAAAGAAGAACGAATGGGAACTGTTTGTGGAGGTGAGCGAAGTGCAAAACTGGATAGAAGGCTTTCAGCAGTCAATCGATTTCATAGAGGAGAATCCGGCCAGCACTCTGGAAATCGAGGATGTTGCTCAGAAAGCAGCACTTTCACCGTTTTACTATCAGCGGATCTTTGGTGCACTGTGTGGAAT